>NZ_LBBT01000055.1 GCF_001006285.1 Paraclostridium benzoelyticum | reverse complement strand
CCGGATAGCTTAGAATATCTAAAAAGAAGTGGATTGAATTAAATTTTGTATACTTTAAAGATTCATATTTATTAGGGGATTTTATTTACCCCCCAAAACCAAAACTAAATATTTTGCGATAACAGAAAAAAAGACTTCTAAGTTAATACTTAAAGTCTTATTTTTCTGTGTATAGATTTATAATAACATTACAATTTAAAATTTTTATAAAAACCAATGTAAGACTCTAATATATAGTTTAAAAACTCTTGTTGATTTATACCTTTACTAGATAATTCACTAGCTATAGATTCAAATTCACTAAGGATAGTTTCGTCAATTCTTAGACTTTTAACTTTATAATTTCTTTTTTCTTGCTTAAACTTATAAATATCGTTTACTATATCTTCTAAACTAGATACTTCATTTTTAGGAGATTTATTTTTATTGCTCTCTATAAATTCTTTTAGTATATCTATATTTTTAAGTAAGTAACTAAGGTTGTCTGAGTCAGATGAATTTAAAATAAGTCCATTATGATTAGCAGTGCTAGTTGATATAGTTTGATTTAAACTATTAAGATCATTGTTTGAAAAGTTAGGTTTGTCAATTTCTGATGTCATTTTATTTTCGTATGTAAGCGGATTGCTTACTGTAAGCTTACTGTAAGTTCGTCCGGTATCAATTTTATTATTTAAGACGTACTGGTTAATTTCTTTATTAAATATATACCCTTGTTTTAGAGCTCTTCCAGCAACTGTACTCCTTGCTATTCCAATGTTTTTGCATAATATAGTTAGTGAGATTCCCTCGGTCAGGTTTGTATTCAAATAATCTATTTGCTTGTCTATACCCAATTTGTTAAATTCGTCCTTAGTCAAACTAATTCCCCCCTAATAAAAATTCGCTTTGCTCATATCGCTCAAATTTCATATCGTCAACGTCCACTCGGTAAACTCGTGTCCCGTTACTCAAACGACTACGTCCGTTGCTTAAAAAATACATAAATCTTACAATGAGCTTACAAGCATATTTTCAGAGATTACTTATTGTAAGTACTTAAAAATATGCCTGTAAGATATATGTAATATAACTATAATATAATTGTAAGCGATATATAAGAATAAAGCTTACAAAAGTTTATAAAAATGTTCGACAATAAAAAACATATCTAACTGCTTTTTGAATTAACCTTATTCCACATATAACGACTGATTATAGGTGGAACTTGGAGGTTAATTCTATTTTTTTCTATTTTACCATCATACTTATATACTCCTGTGTAAATAGGATTTGAAAGAATATAAGCTATCCTTTGTTTTGTAAAATTATATTTACGACCAATTCTTTCGTATGAAACCCCTTTACTTCTAAGCTTGAATATATCTTTTACTATTATTGCCTCATCCTCTTTAATCATTAACATATCATTTTCAACTAATTTGTATCCAAGAGGTATTCTACCGCCAGGGAATAGATTTTTCTTTCCTTTAGCAACTCTACCAGAATGAGTTCTTTCTGAAATTAGTTTTCGCTCAAATTCAGAGAAACTACCAATCATTTGTAGAAATAGCAATCCTTGAGCTGTATTAGTGTTAAATTGTTCTGTAAGTGATATAAATCCTACTCCTATTTCTTGAAGGTAGTCAACCATGATCATTAAGTTTTTAAGACTTCTATGAATTCTATCTGCTTTGTAGACTATAATTGTATCTACATCATTTTCTTTATTTGATACAAATTCAATCATTTTATTATAGGACGGTCTGTCAGAGTCTTTTGCCGACCAACCTTCGTCAACATAAGTGTTTACTAATTCTATATTATTTAATTTACAATAAAGCTCTATCTTTTCACGTTGCATTTCTATAGATGTGTTGTCAATTTGTGATGCGGTAGATATCCTAAGATATCCTACTACTTTTTTCATAGTTTAACTATTAATTTCCTAAAATTATTGATTTTTAATCGACCTCTTAAATTCCATTCTAAGGCCTTTGAAAAAAGTTTTGGATGTTTTGTATCGCACAAATTTTGACGGTTTCTATATAAATAATTGCTATTAAAAGGTGATCTTTTTAAATATAGATAATTTTTAAAATCAACTAATTTGAAAATGCATCTGTTTTTATGTTCTAGTAAAAATAATTCATCCCCTACAAGCATGATATCTTCTGTTTTATTTGAATAATATAATAATCTAGGATTAATTATATTATATAAGGAGTTTTTAGTATCCTTAGAGTTAAATATCATATATATTAAGTTTTTACTCATTT
>NZ_LBBT01000054.1 GCF_001006285.1 Paraclostridium benzoelyticum | reverse complement strand
ATGTGTATTATTGATCTTAGACTAGTATAATATTAATATATCAAAACTGAGAGTTGAGGTTTTTGCAATGAATAGTAATTTAAAAGAATTATTAAAAGATTATAAACCATATATAAATGGTCATCAAAATATGAAAAAAGCTTCTGTTTTAATTCCTATAGTAAGAAAAAATAATGAAGACTTTATACTATTTGAAGTTAGGTCAAAGACATTAAGGTCTCAACCAAATGAAATATCTTTTCCTGGAGGTATGATTGAAAAAAATGAAACTCCAATTACTGCTTGTATAAGAGAAACTTGCGAAGAACTAGGTACCATTGATAGTAATATAGAAATAGTAAGCGAACTTGATTTATTTTTAAGTCCTGCAGATATAATAATACATACTTTTGTTGGATTCATACACGACTTAGAAAGTCTAAATCCAAACATAGATGAAGTAGACCATATTTTTTTAGTTCCTTTATCTCATTTATTAGAAAATGAGCCTTTACGATATAAAAATGAAGTTAGAGTAGTTCCTAATAAAAATTTTCCCTATGACTTAATACCTAACAAGGAAAATTATAAGTTCAAATCAGGAAATTATGACTCTTTATTCTATAAATATAATGATTATGTTATTTGGGGCATAACAGGTAAAATACTTGAAAACTTTCTTAATTTAATTAAATAAATTTTAACTAAAAAGGACTCCATATTATATGAAGTCCTTTATTATTATAAATTACAAGCATTAGCTTCTTTATTCTTTAAATATTCATTTATAGCTTTTGCTGCTTTTCTTCCAGCTCCCATAGCAGATATAACTGTTGCAGCTCCTGTAACTGCATCTCCTCCAGCAAAAACACCTTCTCTAGAAGTTACTCCGTTATCATCAGCTACTATACATTCCCATTTATTTATATCTAATCCTTTTGTAGTTGATGTTATAAGTGGGTTTGGAGATGTTCCAAGTGCCATTATAACTGTATCTACTTCCATTATAAAATCTGAATTTTCTATAACTTCAGGTCTTCTTCTTCCTGATGCATCAGGCTCTCCTAGTTCCATTTTTACACATACCATACCTTTAACTTCACCTTTTTCATCAACTAATATCTCAGTTGGGTTTGTTAAAGTATCAAATATTACACCTTCTTCTTTAGCATGGTGTACTTCTTCTAATCTAGCAGGAAGTTCTGCTTCACTTCTTCTGTAAACTATATGAGTTTTAGATCCTAATCTAGCTGCAGTTCTCGCAGCATCCATAGCAACATTTCCTCCACCTATAACAGCAACATTTTTACCACTTCTTACAGGTGTCATATAGTCTTCTTTGTATGCCTTCATTAAGTTAACTCTTGTTAAAAATTCATTTGCAGAACAAACACCATTAGCATTTTCCCCTGGTATTCCCATGAACTTAGGAAGTCCTGCTCCTGATCCTACAAATACAGCTTCAAATCCTTCTTCATTTAGTAACTCATCTATTGTTATAGTTCTACCTATTATAACATTAGTTTCTATTTTAACTCCTAAACTTTTAATGTTTTGTATCTCAGGTTTAACAACCCCATCTTTAGGTAATCTAAATTCTGGTATTCCGTAAGTTAGAACCCCTCCTGGTTCATGCATAGCTTCAAATATCGTTACATCATATCCCATTTTTGCTAAATCACCAGCACAAGCAAGTCCTGCAGGTCCACTACCTATAACAGCTACCTTTCTATTGTTAGCCTCTTCTGTTTTTGCTAAATCAAAATTTTGTTCTCTAGAGTAATCAGCAACAAATTTTTCTAATTTACCTATTGAAACAGCATCTGATTTTATTCCTAACACACATAATCCTTCACATTGATTTTCTTGAGGACAAACTCTTCCACAAACTGCTGGAAGTGAGCTATCCTTTGCTATAACTTTGGCAGCTCCTTCAATATCTCCTTCTTTTAATTTCCCTATAAATCCTGGTATATTTACTTCAACGGGACATCCTGATACACACTTAGGTTTTTTACATTCTAAGCATCTACTTGCTTCTTTCATTGCTTCTTCTTTATTATATCCTAAACAAACTTCTTCAAAGTTTGTAACTCTAACTTCAGCTTCTTGTTGTCTAACAGGTATTTTAACTTTACTCATGATTAATTACCTCCACATCCGCATCCGCCATGATGATGCGTATCCCCTTCTTCTATTTTTAACGTAGCTCTGCCTTCTTCTGTTTTGTACATAGCTTGTCTTCTCATAGACTCATCAAAGTTAACTAAATGTCCATCAAATTCAGGACCATCTACACATGCAAATTTAATTTCTCCACCAACATTAACTCTACATGCTCCACACATACCTGTTCCATCTACCATTATAGGGTTTAAGCTTACAGTTGTAGGTATATTTAGCTCTTTAGTTAACATACACATAAACTTCATCATTATCATAGGTCCTATAACTACTGCTTGGTCATATTTTTTACCTTGATTTTCAACTAAGTCTTTTAAACAGTCAGTAACTCTACCGTTAAATCCATATGTACCATCATCTGTACATACATAAAGGTTTCCAGCAACTTCTCTCATCTCTTCTTCAAATATTAAAAGATTTTTTGTTCTAGAACCAATTATAACATCTGCATCTATACCGTTTTCCTTAAGCCATTTAACTTGAGGATATACAGGCGCTGCTCCAACTCCACCAGCTACAAATATTATTTTTTTATTTTTTAATTCATTTATATCTTCTTCGACAAACTCACTAGGCATTCCTAGTGGTCCAACAAAGTCAGCTACGTAATCGCCTTCTTCAAAAGTTTCAAGTTGTTTAGTACTAGCTCCAACTGTTTGGAACACTATGCTTACAGTGCCCTCTTCATTATTATAATCAGCTATTGTAAGAGGTATTCTTTCACCCTTTTCATCATTTTTTATAATGATAAATTGGCCTGGATTAGAAGCTTTAGCTACTCTTGGAGCTTCTATGTCCATTAAATAAATACTATCTGTTAGCTGTTTCTTTTTTACAATCTTGTTTCCCATATCTCTATCTCCATTCTGCCAAATAGTTTATATTTTAATTTTAAATATTAGCCAACTTGAAGTTCAAGTTTCCCCTTATAAGTCTAACTTTATAATCAAACTTATAGGCTACATATTTAAAATCAATAATTTAATATTATATATTACATCTATATTATACAAAAAAAAACAACCTTTGTGGTTGTTTTTTGAAAATATTTTCCTATTTTTCTATTACTCCGTTTAATGAGAATGTTCTTGAATCTAATATCTTAACATTCACAAGTGTTCCTACAATATCTTGTACATCAGATTCAAAATTAACTAATTTATTTTGTCTAGTTCTTCCTGTAAATTTATTTTCGTCGGTTTTACTTCTTCCCTCAACTAAAACTTCAACTACTTTCCCTTCATATGATTTGTTTATTTCTGCACATATGTCATTTACTTCTGCTAAAACTTTATTAAATCTTTCATGTTTTATTTCTTCTGGAATTTGATTTTCCATTTTAGCTGCAGGAGTACCCTGTCTCTTAGAGTATATAAATGTAAATGCCGAATCATATCTAACTTTTCTTACAACGTCTATAGTATCCTCTACATCTTCTTCTGTTTCACCAGGGAATCCTATCATTAGATCTGTAGAAAATGCTATATCTGGAACTTCCTTTTTAGCTTTTTCTATTATATCTAAATAGTATTCTTTAGTATAGTGTCTGTTCATTATCTTAAGCAACTTAGAACTTCCACATTGAACTGGTAAGTGTAAGAATTCACATACTTTATCACAATCTCTAATAGCATATATAACTTCATCTGATATATCTTTAGGGTGAGATGTCATAAATCTTATTCTTTCTATTCCTTCGATTTCATTTACCATTCTTAAAAGTTCATCAAATCTAATTGGATTTTCTAAAGTTTTTCCATAAGAGTCAACATTTTGACCAAGTAAAGTTACTTCTTTTGTTCCATTAGCTACTAATTCTTTTATTTCATTTATTATATCCTCTGGAGTTCTACTTCTTTCTCTACCTCTTGTGTAAGGAACTATACAATAAGTACAGAAATTGTTACATCCATACATTATGTTTACAAAGGCTTTAAGCTCAAACTTTCGATTACTTCTAAGCCCTTCTACAACTTCTCCATCTACATCCCAAACATCTATTAAAGTTTTTTCAGTATCCATAGATTTAGCTAATAATTCAGGGAATTTATATAAGTTATGTGTACCAAAAACTAAATCAACATGCTTATATTTAGTTTTTATTTCTTCAACAACATGACTTTGTTGCATCATGCATCCACACACAGCTATTTTTAAATCTGGATTTTTTCTTTTTAAAAACTTTAACTGACCTAAGTTTCCATATACTTTTAACTCTGCATTTTCTCTTACTGCACAAGTATTGTATATAACTAAATCACATTCTGCAGCTGTTAAACCTTGAATATATCCCATATTATCTAACATTGCACATAATTTTTCAGAGTCATGTTCATTCATTTGACACCCAAAAGTTTGTATCATATATCTAGGTTTTCTTCCATGTATTGCATAATATCTATTTGTCGTTTCAGCTATAGCTTCTATAAATCTATCTTGCTCTTGAATTTTTTCTATAGGAACGTGTACTTGTTTTCTTTTACCCACAACTAGCCCTCCTTAAATTACTTCGATGACATTTTGCTGTCTAATTTTTGAATTTAAAATTAATTATACCAAATTTATACTTCATTTTAAAGATGCATTTGACATTTGCTTGTATATATTTTTTATAAATACAAATAATAGTATATGTCTATTTTAAGATTAGACATAATAAAAAATAAAGGATGGAAGCTTATGATTGTAGTTTTAATTAGAAGTATAGTTCTTTATATTGCGGTGCTAATAAGTCTTAGAATTATGGGAAAAGGCGAAATTGCCGAAATGAATTCATTTGATTTGGTTATAACGCTTCTAATTGCAGAAGTTGCCGCTATTCCTATGCAAAATAACGAAATTCCTATAATTTATGGAATCGCATCTCTTACTGGTTTAGTTTTTATGCAAATTGTAATATCTTTTTTAACTCTAAAATTTAAAAGCATTAGATTTTTGTTAAATGGAAATCCTGCAATTTTAATAGATAAAGGAAAACTTAACTATAAAGCTTTAAAAGAAGAAAGAGTATCTATGGATGAACTTTTAGAACAATTACGAATACAAGGTTATTTCAACTTAAAAGATGTTTATTACGCAATTCTTGAAACTGACGGTAATCTTAGTATAGTACCTACTCCTAGTTACGAAAAGGTTCCTACAGAAAACTTTAAGCATCTACCATTACCTTTAATATTAGATGGTGAAATAATAAAACAAAACCTTAATACTATAAATAAAAGTTCAGATTGGCTTTTATCAATCCTAAAAAAACACAATATAGATTCAATATCAGAAACGTTAATTTGTGTATTAGATGAAAAAGATAACTTCTTTATACAGAAGAAATAATTTTTAGGAGGTGGATATATGAAATCTATTGTATTCACTATAGTTTGGACTATTGCTTTAGTTATATTTGGCCTTTTTATATCTGTAAAAGCCGAGGATTTCTCTCTTAAATATAATAATGAAATGAATAAACTAGAAATGTATGTTAAAAACGAGGATTGGGAAAAATGCGAAGAATATACTAATGATTTAAAAAATGATTTCAAAGAAGAATCTAAGCAATTTTTTAAATTCTTAAACCATTGCCATATAGGTGATATAGAACTAGCTTTTAATGTATTGTCTGATGGGATTTATTTAAAAGATGTTTCAACTTGCTTAGAACAAATAGATATAATAAAAATTTCTCTTCATAGGTTAATTGAGTCAGAAAAACATAGTCTTGATCATATATTATAGAACAACTAATATAATTTTTTACTAGTTTAAATTAACATCTAAATAAAAAAGGTGAATATATAAGCTTCTTGTTCAAGACTTATGTATTCACCTTAATATTTTTGTAATTTTAATACATGTTTATTATTTACTTACTCATTTCTTTAGATTTTTCTATACAGTCATCAATTGCTTTTATAACTGAGTTTCTGAATCCTTCAGCTTCTAAAGTTTTAACTGCTTCTATAGTAGTTCCCCCTGGAGAACATACCATATCTTTTAATTCACCTGGATGTTTACCTGTTTCAAGCACCATTTTTGCAGAACCCATAACAGCTTGAGATACAAATGTATACGCTTGATTTCTTGGCATTCCAGCAGCAACTACTGCATCTGCCATAGCTTCTATAAACATAAATACATACGCAGGTGCTGATCCACTTGCTCCAATTACTGCATCTATTAAGTATTCATTTACTACTTCAGCCTTCCCAAATGAGCTAAATATTTCTTTTACAAGATTTAATTCTTCATCAGTTATATTTTTATTTTTACAAATAGCACTCATACCTTCATTTACTAAAGCTGGAGTATTAGGCATAGTTCTAATAACCTTCTTATCTGAACCTATTACATTTTCTACTGATTCTATTGTTTTACCTGCAGCTATAGTTACAATTATTTTTTCATTGTCTATTAATTCTTTAACTCCTTCTAATACTATATCGTACACATTTGGCTTTACAGCTACAATAACTATATCACTGTTTTTTACTACTTCTTTAGAGTCATTTGTTGTATTTATTCCATATTCATCTTTAACATTTGCAAGTGCTATTTCATTTAAATCAGATGCAAACACATTGTTAGCCTCTACTAGTTTAGATTTAACAATCCCACCTATCATAGCCTTAGCCATGTTACCTGCACCTATAAATCCTATTTTTTTGTTCATAAATATATCTCCTTTTGTGTTATAAATTAGAAGCTTTGCTCTGTTCTTCCTATTATTTCATCTTGAAGAGCTCTGCTTAAGTTATTAAAGTGATCACTATATCCAGCAACCCTAACTATTAAATCTTTATATTCATCTGGATTTTTTTGTGCTGCTAACAATACATTTTTATCAAATACATTGAATTGTATGTGGTGTCCATCCATATTGAAATAAGCTCTAACTAAGTTAGACATATTTTCTAGCCCTTCTTCTCCTTGTACTACAGCAGGAGCAAATCTTTGATTTAAAAGCGTTCCTCCTGTTTTTAAATGGTCCATTTTAGAACAAGACTTGATAACAGCAGTAGGTCCATTCGTATCTCCACCTTTTTCTGGAGATATACCTTCAGATAACGGCTTTTGACTTAACCTGCCATTGGCACTAGCCCCCATAACTTCTCCAAAGTAAACATGGCATGTTGTAGGTAGCATATTTATTCTATACTCAGCTCCCATAGGAGACTTTCTTCCTGTAACTTCATTATAGAATGAATTAAATACATCTTGCATTAAATCATCTGCATAGTCATCGTCATTACCATACTTAGGAGTTTTGTTAACTACCATGTTATATATAGCTTCATATCCATTAAAATTATTTTTTAAAGCTTCTAGTAATTCGCTCATGTTAAACTTTTTCTTATCAAATACATTGTATTTTATAGAAGTTAAACTATCTGTTATAGTTCCTATCCCAACACCTTGTATATATTTTGTGTTATATCTTGCTCCACCTGCATTATAATCTTTTGCAGTTTTTATACAATCATCTACTATAACACTCATAAGTGGGGCTGGCATATGCTTTGAGTATATTCTTTCAATTACATTGTTTCCTTTTACCTTTATTTCTACAAAGTGATTTAATTGAGACTTAAATGCATTAAATAACTCCTCGTAAGATTTAAAGTTATTAGGATCACCAGTTTCTATCCCAAGCTTTTTATTTGTCATAGGGTCTATCCCATTATTTAAAGTTATTTCAAGAATTTTAGGTAAATTTAAATAACCTGTAAGTATGTATGCTTCCTTACCATAACATCCTGTTTCTACACAACCACTAGTTCCACCACATCTGGCATCTTCTATTGTTTTACCTGCTTCTAATAACTCTTGAATTATTGCTTCTGTATTATAAAATGCAGGCTGACCCCAACCTTTTCTAGAAATTTCACATGCTCTTTTTAAGAACTTACTTGGAGTTTTTTTACTAATTTGTACATTTGAACTAGGTTGTAATAATTTCATTTCATCCATTACATCTAGAATAATATAACTTACATCATTAACTCCATCTTTACCATCTTCCGTTACTCCTCCTGTATTTATATTTGCAAAGTCAGTGTATGTTCCACTTTCTTTTAATGTAACCCCTACTTTTGGAGGTGCTGGTTGATTATTAAATTTAATCCATAAGCATTCTAAAATTTCTTTAGCCATATCTCTATCTAATGTATCATTTTCTACATCATTTTCATAAAAAGGATTTAAATGTTGATCAAATCTACCTGGACTAAATGCATCCCATATATTAAGTTCCGTAGTAACACCTATGTGAACAAACCAATACATCTGAACTGCTTGGTGGAATGTTTGTGGTTTATTTGCAGGTACTACCTCACAATTTTTAGCTATAGTTAATAAATCTTTTTTCTTATCTTCATCAGTTTCTTTCTCTGCTAATTGCTTAGCATATTCAGAGTAACGTTTTCCATATATAATTAAAGCATCACAAGCAATAGCCATTCCCTCTAACTGAGCTTTTTTATCATATGCTTCTTTATCGTTAACAAAATCTAGTTTGCTTATTTCTACTTCAATTTCCTTCTTTAAGTCTAAAAATCCCTTTTTATATATTGTTCCCCCACAAACTGTATGACCAGGAGCTCTTTGTTCCATAAACTCTGTAAACACTCCATTTTCATAACAATCTAACCATTCTTGTTCCATAGAACTAACTATTTTTTGTCTTATTTGTCTATTTTTCCAAAAAGGTATTATTTCATCTTCGTGAATTTTCTTTACATCATCACTCACTTTAAAAGATATAATATCTCGTTTATCCATTATATCTAGATCTTCCATTGTATGGCAGCATAATTCTGGATAAGTAGGTGTACTTTGTGGCGAATCTCCTTTTTCTCCAACTATAAGTTCTCCATCATTTATACAAAGAGTTCTATTTTCCATATAGTGTTTAAATGCCAACGCTCTAAGCACTGGTATTTCAACACTTCCCTCATATTTTTTATATCCTTCTGTCATAAGCCTAGCTCTTTCAATAGTTATAAAAGGTTGAGTCTCTATACTTTGCTTTCTAAGTTTTTTAGTTCTTTCAAAACTTCCTCTTTCCATATGATTATCCCCCAATCTTTATTTCAAAATTATTTGCTTTGAAAATTTGTTTTATTTCCTCTAATTTCTCGTCTGAAGGTCGTTTTAAATTTTCTCCTTCATACTGCATATAAAGCTTTTTGTATTTGTGCATTCCTATATTGTGGTATGGCAATATATTAACTTTTGCAATGTTTAAAGGCTTTATAAAATCTATTATTTTTTTAATTTCTTCATTGTTATCATCTACATTAACACCTTCTATTAATGGTATTCTTATGTTTATATTTGCTCCTTTTTCACTTAGCATCTTTAAATTATTTAGAATTAATTTATTTGATTTCTTAGTAAAAAACTCATGTTTTTCATCACTTATTAACTTTATATCGTATAAAAATGTATCCACAAATGGTAATATAGCTTCATAGTTATCAAACTTTGAATGTCCACATGTATCTATTGCTACGTTTATACCTTTTTGTTTTAATGAAATTACTAGTTTTTTTATATATTCTATATCCTGAGTCATTACTTCGCCCCCAGATAAAGTAACGCCTCCACCTGACTCTTCATAAAAGGCCATATCTTTTATTAATTCTTTTACTAAATCTTTTATTTCATATGTTTTCCCAACTATTTCCCTTGCATTGTTTAAGCAAAAATCTATACAAGTCTCACAATATGTGCACTTTTCTTTTTTCAATTCAATTACATCTAAACCTACATATATAGCTTCATTAGGGCATTTCTCTATACAATTCCCACACTTTAAACATTTTTCTTCATTATATAAAACTTCTTTTTTGTAATCCTGACTTTCTGGATTATGACACCAGATACATTCTAAAGGACATCCTTTAAAAAATACTGTAGTTCTAATTCCATCCCCATCATGTAAACTATATTTTTGTATATTTAATATTAGTGGCTTATTCATTTAATCACCTTCAAATAGTTTTAGTTATTATTAAAAGGATTTGGAGTTGCAACAACTATCATCCTTACCATTTTATTTGTATAATTGGCCCAATTGTGATTTTTTGAAGAATTATAGTGTATGCTATCTCCAGGGTATAATTCATGTTGTTCTCCATCTAAAAATAACGTTAGAGTCCCTTCTAATACATATACAAACTCTTCTCCTTCATGAGAATATGACTGTATATCTTCATCTGTATTATTTGGAATAATATCTAAAAATCTTGGAAGCATAACCTTTTCCTTTAAGTCGTTAGATAAATTGTACTGAATGCATCCTGATGTACATATATTAAAAACTTCTTTTTCATAACTTCTAATTATTGGTCTTTTCTTAGTTCTTGGTTTTAAAAAGAAATAAGATAACTCAACTTCAAATACATCTGCTATGCTTCCTAAAGTATCTGTTGCTATACTAGTTAATCCTCTCTCTAACTGAGACAAAAAACCAATAGATAAGTTAGTTTTTTCACTTAAATCTTTTAATGTCATTTTTCTTTGCGTTCTCAAGCTTTTTATCTTAGCTCCTATATGCTCATTCATATTTAACCCCTCTTTCGAAAACCATTTCCTTAATTTAAATATACTATATTGTTATAAATTTGTCTATCATATTTTTTACATATAATTAACTTTTTTTAGTTATATCAAATTTTTTATATATTAAATTCAATATAAGAAAAGCTATAGGTTATTACCCTATAGCTTTTTTATTTTTATTTTCTTTTTTTATACTACAAACAATAAATCCTAAACAAGTTATTACTATCGATAGTATATATATAGTTTTTAATCCAAACACATCTATTCCAAATCCAACTGGTAATTTGATTAATGCAGAAGAAACCCCTATTGCCATTGATGTTAATGTTAAGGCAGTAGCTTGAATTTCACTTGAAAACTTATCTTTTATATATCCAATATATGACACTAACATTGTTGAAAATGCTAAAGCTGTAAGTGGAGCCGTAAGTATGAATATCATTGGAGAAGTTGCAAATAAACAAGTTATCCATCTTATTAAAAATGTAAGTATACCTATTTTAAATACTTTTTTATATCCATATTTTAAAACTAACGAATTAATTTTTGACATAAAAAATATTTCAGGTAGAGCTGTAAATATTACTAATATGCCTATATCACCTTCACTTGCCCCTAGGTCAATTAAATATAATCCTTGATAGGCATTAGTTACTTCACTAATACTTATAGTACATATAACAATAGCTAAAAGCCATAAGTATGATTTGTCCCTTATAAGCTCTTTTAAATCTTCTTTCATGGTTGAACCTTTTAATTTTTCTTCTTCATCATATTTTTTAGAATCTAAAAACGGAAGTACTATTAAAGAAACCACGAATAAAATTATATATACTAAAAATATAATCCTAGAGTTTGATGTTACTTTTATAAGTTGCCCTGTTAAAAAACTTATAAGCGCAAAACCTACAGATCCTCCGCTTCTTATAATCCCATAATTTAAATTTTTATGTTTACAATAATCTGTAGTTATATTATCAGCTAAAGGTGATATTGCATATCTAAAGGCCTCCGCTAACGTAGCTACTATAAGTAACACAGGGAATAATTTTACACTTGAGTACATCCCCATTATTAAACAATTTATAGCTACACAAATTCCAAGTATTTTTTTATCTTTTTTAGTCATATCAGTTATAATCCCCCAAAGAGGAACAACCAATATTCCTATTATTGATGGTATAGATGTTATGATTCCTATTTGCGTAGCAGATAGATTTAATGATCCTTCTAAGTATGGAACTATATACGGTATAAAAGCTCCTAACCCACCATATATAAGTACATAGTATAAATAGTATTTTGTCATGTCTTGCTCCCTTCAATCTGTTAAATACACTCCATTATATCATATTTTTGTAGTAAAATGATGAAAAATTCGCTTTGCTTGAGCGACTACGTCTGCGAACTACTTCATGTCGCTGAAATAATAAATAAAATTGCTTAAGCGCAAAAAAGACCTAGATATAGATGAACATCTATATCTAGGTCTTTTGTCTAGTTAGACTTAGAAACCGTCCAGTTTTTACCTTCAACTAGTCTAGCAACCATCATTGCACAAACAGTATTTCCTGCTGAGTTTAATAGTGTTGCTGGTGCATCTATAACTGTTCCTAAAACAGTAATTATAGGTAACATTTCCGGTGAGAATCCAAATACACTTAGTATTAACATTTCTCCAATTACTCCGCCACCTGGTATAGCGCCTACAACAGCACCAACTAAAAACGAAACTACTAATATACTTAATAGTGTTGATGGATTAGTTATGTCCATTCCAAAAATACCCATTAAAAATGTTATTTTTAATACACCTCCAATTACAGATCCATCTTTATGGATATTGGCACCTAGTGGTACAACTGTTTCTGCTATATCATCTGGTACTCCCATATTTTTAGCAGAAACTAAATTAACTGGTATACATGCTGCACTTGAACAAGTTGCCACTGCTGTAACTGTTGGACCAACTGCATTTTTCCAGAAAATACTTATACCTTCTTTTCCTCCTGCTAAATAAGCATATATTGTATAGAATCCAAAGTAATATATAACAGTTATTCCTAAATATAATAAAAATGCAGTTACATATCCCGAAAGTATTTGAGTCCCTAATTCACCTATAACAGATGCAAAGTAGCATCCAAGACCTATAGGTGCATAATACATTATTATTTTTATAATATTCCCTATAACTTCTGATCCTTCTTCCACAAACTTTGCTATACCTTTTGCCTTTTCCCCAGCCATTGCAGTTGCAAGCCCAAATAGTACTGCAAATACTATAAGCTGTAACATATTTGACTTTGAAAACAACATGTTAAAATCATTAACTGTTACAGTTTTTACAATTTGATCTAAAAAACTAACTTTTTCAGCTTCTACGATTTCTCCACTTCCTATTATAGAAGTAAACATGCTAGAATCTAATCCTTTAGTTGGGTTTAAAATTATAGCTCCTAAAATACCTATTAATGCTGCTATGAATGCTGTTGATAAAAATACTATAACAATATTACCCATTATTTTCCCTAATCTTTTCATAGTGTTCATATTTGCTATTGCTGATGAAACACTGAAAAATACAAGAGGCACTAGTGACATAAATAATAAATTTAAAAATAAGTCCCCAAAAGGTTTTAGCATGGCAGCTTTAGGTCCTAAAACTACACCTACAATTCCTCCGATTAATATTGAGCCTAGTAATATTAATGATGATTTATAATTTTTTAAAAAGTTTTTCATTTGTCTTCTCCTTATTAATACTATCGCTTTAATGCACAATGAATTTTATTATATTATTATTTTTTTACCATGTACATTGCGTAAAATGCCCTATGCATTGTAAAAAGTGCTATACTATATATAGACGATTACAATTTATCTTATTTACGGTATATTAAATTGTAAATATTTTTAAAGTTATTACTATTATTTGAATATGAGAGGTTGTTTTTATGGATATAAATAAAGAAAATATAGATAAGGTTGGATATCTTGATGATAATTTTAAAATATTTCATATAAAGGATATGAGAGATATAAAGTTTGACTATCATCACCATGACTTTAATAAAATTACAATTTTAATTTCTGGTGATGTAGATTATTTAGTAGAAGGAAAATCATATAAATTAAAACCTTGGGATATTTTATTTATAAATAATACTGAAATACATAAACCTATTATAAATCCTAATAAATATTATGAACGTATAGTTATATGGATAAATCCAGAATATATAGAAAAACATAATATATATGGAGATGATTTATTCACTTGTTTTAATATATCAAGTAAAAATAAATCTAATTTGTTAAGACTTAATCCAAATGACTTAGAAAATTTGAAAAACATTTTATTTAAAATTAAAGCTGCTGAGTCTTCTGATGAATTTGGTCATATTATACTTAAAAATTCTTTATTTATACAATTCTTAGTTTTAATTAATAGACTATTTTTAAAAAGCGATGATACTTCAGAAGATGTTGAGTACGATGAAACAATTCAACAAATTTTTAGTTATATAAATGATAATTTAAATAAAGATTTATCTATAGACACTATAGCTAATAAATTTTTCATGAGCAAGTATTATCTAATGCGTAAATTTAAGTCTCAAACCGGAAGCTCTCTACATAGCTATATAGTTCAAAAAAGACTTATTTATGCTAAGTCATTAATAAAAAAAGGATATCTTATGAGTGATGCTTGTATAGAATGTGGATTTAAGGATTATTCAAGTTTTGTTAGAGCTTTCAAAAAAGCCTATGGAGTTTCACCTAAGCATTATTTAGATAGGATAAGCGAGTTCGAAAAAAATCCATTTGATATAGAATAAAAAACATGTCTAAAGTTTAAACTTTAGACATGTTTTTTTATAATTCAATATTTTGGCCTATTTTTTTCTCTAAAGATTTTTTATAAATTTTATCAGCTACTACCATATCAAACAGCCCCATTCCAACCGACTTGTATAAAGTAGTTTTTTCTTTTAAATTCACGTTATTATTTTCTTTTAAAAATTCTCCCATATTTTTAATATCATCTGTTTTTATCAATCCTTTTTGTATCGGTACATACAGATCTCCACTTTCTTCCTTCGCAAAATCAGTGTCTACTACTACAAGATCTGCAATTTCAAGTAATGCATCTGGTAACTCTCTCATGTCAGGTTTATAAGAACCTATTGCTATTATATGTTTTCCTATCAACAATTCTTTATCTTCTTCTATAACTGGTTGGTATGAAGTTGTCGCTGTTACTATAACTTCACTTTTTTGAACTAACTCTCTAGAAGTTTCTGCTATATGTATATTAATATTTTTTAATTCTTTCTCTAGTTCATTTTTTAAATTAACTGCTTTTTCTTTTGTTCTATTATATAAGTAAACATTCTCTATATCTCTTGCCTTACATGCATATATAATTTGATAAAACCCCTGAACTCCTGTACCTATCAATCCTATGTTTTTCACATCTGCTCTTGTTGTATGTCTAACTCCAACACCACCTACTGCTCCAGTTCTAATTGCTGTAAGTGTTTTCCCATCCATCATGCAAACAACTTCCCCTGTATATATATCATTCACTAACATAATTCCATCAATTACAGGTTTGTTTATTTTTGCATTATTAGGTGCCACTGTAAGTATTTTCGTACCAAATGATTCTTTCGTAAAACAAGGCATATATAAAGAAGTTAAATCATTATTCTCAACTTGTAATCTATCTGGCATATTATACTCATTGTTTGCATACATTCTATATGCATCTTCTATAGCATCCATACACTCATCTAATGCTATAGACTTTATTATATCTTCACTATTTAAATAAATCATAAAAAATCTCCTTCCTAATTTTTATTTATATAATTATATCACTTTAACAAAAAGGAGTATATAAAACTATTTTTCTTGTTAGCTTTTATATACCCTTTTTTTAGTTCTTATCCTATTTTTATATAATCTCCTGATACATATCCGTATCCTCCATTATATTTTATCTTATGCCATCCATTTTTACTTTCTACTATCTCTACTTTTGCTCCATTTGATAGCGATCCTATTCTTGAATAACTTGCTCCATATCCATTTCTTACATTTAATGAAGTTGCTGTTACTACTCCTGTTTTTGTTGTAGCAGGTGGTGTAGTTGTACTTCCATCTACTTTTATATAATCTCCTGATTACTATCTCTACTTTTGCTCCATTTGATAGTGTCCCTATTTTTGAATAACTTGCTCCATATCCACTTCTTACATTTAATGTACTTGCTGTTACTACTCCTGTATTTTTAACTGTTTCTCCTGGATTTGTTGGCGGTGTAGTTGTACTTCCATCTACTTTTATATAATCTCCTGATACATATCCATATCCTCCATTATATTTTATCTTATGCCATCCATTTTTACTTTCTACTATCTCTACTTTTGCTCCATTTGATAGTGTCCCTATTTTTGAATAACTTGCTCCATATCCACTTCTTACATTTAGTGAAGTTGCTGTTACTACTCCTGTTTTTGTTGTAGATGGTTGTTCTGGATCTACAGGTTTCTCTCCACTCCCATTTATTTCTATATTTTCTTTCAAGTATTTTTCTACTCCATTTGCAATTCCCGTAGCTAACTTATCTTGATATGATGAACTTGCTAAATTTGCAGATTCATTTTGATTAGTTATAAACCCACTCTCAAATAAAGCTGCAGGCATATTAGTTTCTCTTAAAACAGCGAAGTTTGCACTTTTAACTCCTCTATTTCTAGCATTCGTCTCACCTATTGCCTTAGTTTGAATATCTTGAGCATATGGTTTGTGATCACCTTTATTTGTGTGATAGTATGTCTCTATACCATTTGCACTAGCTACATCTGCAGAGTTTTGATGAATTGAAACAAATACATCAGGAGAATAGCTATTTGCCATCTTAGCTCTATCACCTAAAGATATAAATTCATCACTAGTTCTACTCATTTTTACTTCTATACCTTTAGCTTCAAGTTTTTGTCTAACTTTATTTGCAACTTGTAAATTTAGTTCATCTTCATAATTTCCACATCCAACTGCTCCACTATCTTCTCCTCCATGTCCAGGATCAACAAAAACTTTATAGTGATCTCTATCTACTTTTGGCATAGCAGCAAAGCTATATGCTCTTATCTTATTTTGAGGAACGTATACTTCTAATATATGTACCTTGTCATCTATCTTTTGGCTTAAAAATACAGTCCCAGAATTTACAGGTGTTACAATTCCATCTTCGCTTATTTTAACTGTGTCATTATCTGACATTTCCCAATTAGGATTTTTTGATAAATTTAGAGTCTCTCCTTTTCTTAAAGATACCCCATCATCTACTACAACTTCTTCATTTTTATATTTATCCATAACTGCTGAAAACTCAGCTTCTACATTTTCATTAGCACTTATAGGAACTATACTTCCAACTGCTGTTGTTGCTGATATTATTCCGAATGTTACAATATATTTTATAAGTTTACTATTTCTTCTACTCAATTTTTCGTCTCCTCTATAATTAACATTTTGCTATCTACCATTGTTTATACGGATATATTCTAGCATATTTTATACATTTTTTACAATATTTCGCATTTTTTGCAAATTAGTCAACAACAAAAAAGTATCAATTACATTTAAATATAATTGATACTTTTTATTGTTAACTATTAATAATGTTAACTAAATTTTTTAATTTTATTTTATCAATTTCTCCAAAAGGATTTTTATTGACTCTAACCGCTGTTCCAAAGTGGAAATCTTTATTATTTGTTAACTTTTTTATTCGCTCTATATTTTCAAAATTCAAGCCGCCTCCTAATAATACATTTGCATTCTTAGATTTATTTTTTAAAGTATTTATATAATCAATGTTATCTACTATTTTTCCTTTACCCCCAGACGTTAATACATTTGTAATTTCATTATATCTATTTATAACATCCATAGAGTTAAGTAAATTTGTTTCATCTATTGCTCTATGAAATGTAATTTCCAATCCTTTAGAAGCACTTATTATAGTTTTAAGCTGATTTTCTTCTATATTATTTTCTTTATCCAACATTCCTATAACTATCCCATTAGCGCCTAGTTCTTTTACTTTTTCTATGTCTTTTAGCATTATACTTATATCTGACTCACTATACATAAAGCTTTTAGCATGATGTCTTATCATAACATTTACTGGTATATTTACACTTTTTATAACTTCATCTATTAATCCAAAACTTGGTGTAATCCCACCTTCTGTAAGGGCACTTACAAGTTCAATTCTATCTGCTCCACATTCTTCAATACTTATAGCATCTTCTACGCTCATAGCTATAATTTCTAGCATTGCTCCTCCTTATCTAATTCACAAATTATATCTGCAAATATTTTAGTATTTAATATAATATCATCTACAGTCATAGACTCATCACTACTATAATTCATTTCATTTTTTATAGTATTACCCACATTAAGTTCAATAGTTATTCTTCCTTTTTCAAAATTTAAGGTATCTAAATTTAACTGTTTTTTTAAATTTTTATTAGCAAATAATTCTTTTTTTT
>NZ_LBBT01000053.1 GCF_001006285.1 Paraclostridium benzoelyticum | reverse complement strand
ATAGCTATAACTATTGAAATAACTAGCTTCTATTTGGATTTTTGTAAAAACAAAAAAAACTTCATAAAAATCGTTGCAAATTCTCTGTTTTTTTCGTATAATATTTAGTTTGCTTTTTTGCTGTATACAAATTTGTATTTATTATATATAATGTTATTAAATACAAGAAAAAGGAAGGGATATTATGGCCAGGCGGCGATCTGTAGAACAAATTCTACTAGTACTGATAGGTTCTATTATACTATCATTTGGAGTTTATAATTTTAATTTTCAAAACAACATTACGGAAGGTGGAGTGTTAGGATTTTTACTACTGTTAAAAAATTTATTTAACATTAGACTTTCATTAGCAAATCTTATCATAGACTGTGCTCTACTATTAGTAGGATACAAGTTTTTTGGTAAAAAATTCATTAAGTATTCGTTAATAGCAACGATTAGCTTCTCTTTATCATTCAGCTTTTTTGAAAGCATAGGTCCAGTTATACCTAAATTTGATAACTTAATACTGGGAAGTATAATTGCCGGTGTTTTTGTTGGTTTAGGATCTGGTTTAGTTGTTAGAGCAGGAGGTGCAGCTGGTGGAGACGATGCTTTAGCATTAGTAATTTCTAAGACTACATCTTTAAAAATTGGTAAAGTTTATATGATAAGTGATTTTTTTATATTAGGTTTATCATTAATATATTTATCATTTTCTCAAATAGCTGTATCTTTAATTGCGGTCAGCGTAAGTGGAAAAGTTATAGACTTTGTATACTCATACAAAAACAAAGACATTGTAAGAGTTTAATTATAAAAGGGATATAAGATTATATTAATATAATCTTATATCCCTTTAAAATTTTAAAATACTATGATTATTTCATAGTATTATCTTTTATTTTCAAATATAGTTTTTGTAGTATATAAATCCTTACCTATACATCTTTGACTGTTGATTCTCTCTAAAGCAAGTATTTGCTTTGAAAACCCATTGAATACTTCTGATAATTTTTTTAACATGATTAAAATCCCCTTTCGTGTTTACATATTGTATACAATATACTGTATATCATTTAAGATATAAAGTCAAGTATTTTTGTAATAAAAACAAAAAAGAAATGTTAAAATTCAATTATTTAACATTTCTTTTTTTTATTTACATAAGATTATAATATTTTTTTAATATTACAGATCTTATAGCTTCATATTTTATATTATCAGGTAATCTTTTCTTTATGATACTAATCTTGTCTATTCCTTCTTCTTCACATATTTTTAATATATGTTCTTCATCTTCTTCAGTATAATATTTTTCTAAATTCACCTTGAAATCTATTTCAGATCCATTCTTTATCATATCTGTTACATAACCTAATATAGTAGAAATAGATACCTCTATTTCATTAGATATGTCTTCCAATGCTATACATTCTCTTAGCATATCTAATGCTATTTCTTCATTAGTTCTACTATCTCCATCTATTATAACTTTCAATCTGTTTTTTTCTTTCCAAATTTCAGATATATTATTTTCTTCTGTGTACCTATTAACTATGTCTAAAAATACATGTCCATATTTTTTTACTTTTACAGGTCCAAACCCGCTTATATCATTTAATTGTTCTTCATTTGATGGATATCTTCCACTAATTTCTTTTAATGAATTTTTAGATATTATCATAGTTGGCAATACCCCTTCATTCTTAGCGAGTTCACTTCTTTTTATATATAATTTTTCATAAAGTTCTTTATCTGTTTTAATATCTATAAAACCTAATTTTTCATCTTGCGGACTTATAAAATCACCCTGTGTTTTTATATTGTTTTCTTCAACATATTTGATTATTGCACTTCTAAATATTTCTCCATACTTCTCATATTTTACATTTCCAACACCTGGAGTTTGTAACATATTTTCTTTTGTTATTGGATATTTACTAGACATAACTTTTAAAGTTCCATCTCCAAATATCATATAAGGAGCTATGTTTTCTTCTTTTGATATATTATATCTAATTTGCTTAAGTATATCATATAGTTCATTTGATACTTCTAAGTTTTTAGATACTTTACTTTCTTTGAACTCTACTTTAATATCTCCTTTTATGATTTTCATAGAGTTTTCATTTAATTTTATGGTTGGGTAGGTTCCATCTATAGAATCTATAAAACCATGAGATATAAGTGTATTTATAAAAGTTTTTAAATCATCTGCTGAGTAATGTTTCATTATTCCATAAGTAGATAATTTATCAAATCCAAATTGTAAAACTTTTTTATTTTTAGATCCTCTTAGCACATCTATAATCATAGTTATACCAAAACTTCTTTTCATTCTAGCTATGCACGAAATAACCTTTTGAGCATCTATGGTTCTATCAACCAAACTTCCACTATCTAAACAATTGCTACAGTTTCCACATTCATCTTTAAACTCTTCACCAAAGTAATTTATAATGCTTTTTCTGTAACAATCATTGCTGTATACCAAATCTGACATGTCTCTTAATTTCTTATATTGAATATTTTTTCTATTTGGATTTTCTGTACCAATTTCAATTAAATATTTTTGTATATGTACATCTCCAGGAGTGAACAAAAGTACACATTCACTTTTTTCACCATCTCTACCTGCTCTACCTATTTCTTGGTAGTAATTTTCTATGCTTTGTGGCATATTATAATGTATTACATATCTTATATTAGGCTTGTCTATTCCCATTCCAAACGCATTGGTAGCTACCATAACACTTATGTCATCTTTTATAAAACCTTCTTGATTTAATTTTCGTTCTTCAGCTCCAAGCCCGGCATGATATCTAGAAACATTATATCCTCTTTTATTAAGACCTTCGTATATTTTATCTACTTCTTTTCTAGTTGCAGCATAAATAATCCCACTTTCGGATTTATGATTATTTATATATTCTAATAGATACTTGTTTTTATTTGAGGCTTTTTCTATAGTTATAGTTAAATTTTCTCGGTCAAAACCAGTTATAAACAATTTAGGATTGTTAAGTTCTAATAAATTTATAATGTCATTTCTTACTTCCATCGATGCTGTCGCTGTAAATGCAGTAACTATAGGTCTTTGTTCTAAACTATTTATAAATTGAGATATTTTTCTATAACTAGTTCTAAAATCATGACCCCATTGAGATACACAATGAGCTTCATCTATAGCTATTTGGCTTATTTCTTTAGATTTTATTAATTCTAAAAAATCATATGAATCTAATCTTTCTGGTGCTATATATATAATTTTGTATTTATCATTATCTATGTTTTTTATTATGTTTGAAACTTCCATTGCAGACAAAGAACTATTTATAAATGTTGCATTTATTCCCATTGTATTTAATGAGTCAACTTGATCTTTCATAAGTGATATAAGAGGAGATATAACTATTGTCAGACCATTTAAAATAAGAGATGGTATTTGATAACATATGGATTTACCTCCTCCAGTTGGCATAATTGCCAGAACATCATTACCATCTATAATTTCATTTATTATATCCTCTTGACCTTTTCTAAATTCTAGGTATCCGTAATATTTAGATAGTACATCTAAAGGCTTTATATTCATTCGTCTTCTCCTTTAAAATACTTATTATTATAAAATATACTTTTTCTCAAAACAAGAAAACTCCTTAAATATGCATAAACATACTTAAGGAGTGTTATATACTATATTATATATAAATTATGCTAAAGTAACATTAGCAGCTTGAGGTCCTCTAGCACCTTCAACTATTTCAAAGTTAACAGCTTGACCTTCTTCTAATGATTTGAATCCATCTTTTTGTATAGCTGAGAAATGTACAAATACATCATCTCCACCTTCTACAGATATAAATCCAAATCCTTTTTCATTGTTAAACCATTTTACTGTTCCTTGTTTCATTATGGAATCCTCCTAAAAATTAAAGCACAATCTTTCAGTACTTCTTTACTATTTGTGTTAATGATATCACATATATTTCTCAATTACAAGCGTTTTACCAAATAAATATTTAAAATATTCATTTAATTAGTAATTAAATGAATTAGTTCTTCCTTAGATAACATCTTTATAAAGCTCTCATTTTTCAAGTCCTCACTTATAATCTTTTGTATAAGCTCTTTCTTGTCTTCTTGTAGTTTGATTATGTTTTCTTCAATACTTCCTTTAGAAATAAGCTTTATAACTTCAACAACATTTTTTTGACCATATCTATGAGCTCTATCTGTAGCCTGGCTTTCAATTGCTGGATTCCACCAAGGGTCAAAGTGTATAACTATATCCGCAGATGTAAGATTTAATCCTGTTCCTCCTGCTTTCAATGATATTAAGAATACTCTTACATCTTCATTCTTATTAAACTCATCAACTAACTCAACACGTTGTTTTGGATTAGTTTGTCCATCTAAATAAAAATAATTTATATTTTCCTTTTCAAGTTCTTTTCCTATATTTTTTAATACAGATGTAAATTGAGAAAAAATTAATATTTTATGATTATTTTCAATATTCTCACTAACTATTTCATTTAAGACATTAATTTTACCACTTTCACCATGGTAGTTATCTATTTTAATAGATGGATCTAAGCAAAGCTGTCTTAATGTTGTTAGATATGACAATATAGTTATCTTATCTTTATTAAAATCTGCGTCTTTCATTTTTTCTTTTATATCATCTACATATGTTTTATATACTTTCTTTTGATCTTCTGTCATCTCAACAAAGAAATTAGTTTCAATTTTATCAGGAAGTTGAGATAAAACTTCCTTCTTTAGTCTTCTTAACATAAATGGCTGTATTTGCTTTTTTAGCTCTGCTATATTATCAGTAGTTTTTAAAAACTTCTCTTGGAATTTATTTTTAGAATATAAATATCCAGGCATAATAAAATCAAATATAGACCACAATTCTAATAAATTATTTTCAATCGGAGTTCCTGTAAGAGCAAATCTAACAGAAGCTTTTACTTGTTTTACAGCTTCAGAATTTTGAGAATATGGATTTTTTATGTTCTGAGCTTCATCTATTATACAGTAATCAAACTCTATATTTTCTAATTCACTAAAATCATTCTTTAAAATAGTATACGTTGTCAATATAACATCATTTTCATCTATGTTTTTCAACATTTCTTTACGCTCTGATTTGCTACCATGTAAAACTAATATATTTAAATTTGGTGCAAAAGTTTCAAATTCATTCTTCCAGTTATATATAAGTGATGTAGGTGCAACTACAATGCTTTTTTTATTTTTTTGTGAAAGTAAAAAAGCTATAGTCTGTATAGTTTTACCTAATCCCATTTCATCTGCTAGTATTCCTCCAAATTGTAGATGACTTAAAGTTTTAAACCATTTAAACCCTTGAATTTGATATTCTCTAAGACTTGCGTTTAACTCTTTAGGTACTAAAACGTCCATATTATTTATAGTTTCAAAGCTGGTTGATATCTCATCTATTTTATCCATTCCACTGATAAAAGAAATTTCATTTTCATCTATTAGGTTTTTCAAGTATATAGAACTTGCACTTCCTAAGCTATATGAAACCTCATTACTATCTTCATCAATTTGTTCATTATTATCTATAGAAATATGCCTATCCTTTATATCATCCACTAATTCAAGGAATTTAACCATTTGATCTTCTTCAAGATTTATATAGCTTCCATTTCCTAACTTATAATATTTACGTTTATTTCTTAATGCTTCTAGTATATTTTCTATTTCATGTTTTTCTATATCATCTATATTAAATGTAAATTCTAAGTAATTTTGTTTATTTAAGTTAAAGTTAGCTTTTATATCACTGCCTTTATAAACTTTTACTTTTTTCAATTTATCTGAATAATAAATTTCACCAATATTATTTAAATCAAAAATCTTTTCTTTAAAAAATTCATACAATTCATCAGGTGATAACTTACACAATAATCTATCCCCAGACCTTTCAAATCCATAAGAGCATACAGTATCCTCTATTTCATTTTCTTTTTTAAAGTTTCTAATTACATATCCATTTTTCTTACTTTCAGTTTCATCAGTATATACATAATCTATAAAACAAGAAATGTTATTTTTAATTTTATCGAAGTAAAATTTAGCATCTAAGTTATTACGTATTTGACTTTCTAAGTTTTCATCAAAAGCTATATTTTTAGAAGCTCTTTTTAATACCGGAAGAACTTCATTAAATAGGCTATCTGCAGCATCTTTCTTAAATGTTATATCCCCATTTTTAGTAAATAGATTATGAAATGGAACGTAGTTATAACATTGTTTATCTGATATAAGATATATAGCATTGTTTAACAATACGACATCACCTTTAGAATTTAATAGTGAAATATCTTTACTGTTAGAACTTAGTACAAGGTTATCCTCATCTTCATTTATATGAAAATATATATCTATGTCATTATTTTTTATATATGTTTTATATACTTTATCATCATAATTGAATATAATTTCTTTGTTTCTTATATTTCTTAAAAAGTTTTTTAATCCACTTTCCAATAGATTTAAGTGTTTTACATCTATAAGACTTACATCTACTTTAGAATCCTTGTATAAAGTTTGATCTATGTTTATATACTCTTCTACAAAATTTATAATAGACTCATCCTCTATAGAAAAATAGTCTGAAACAGGGTTATACTCAAAATCCTTACCATATTTTATAGATATATTCTCTCTTCTAGAATATATAAACTCGGGAATACTTTTTAATACATACATCTTATCTATGCCTATTTTAAAACTTACTTGATAATAATTTCCTATGTTGGAGTTTTGCTTTGTTAGTGACATTTCCAAATTTACTTTTCTATTTTGAGATAATTTTTCATTAGCTATTTTTATAATTTGAGTTGATGGGTCTAATTCTTGTTCTTTTTTCTTTCTATCTATTTTTTGTTGCTTTATTTTTCTTTGTAACATATCTATATAAACAAGAAAAGTAGCTATATTGTGTTTGCATATAAAATTCTTATTTTCATTTTCATTATTTACAAAGTCTATACAATTACATCTTGCACTTATAATTTCTTTTTTCTTTAAGTCTATTTCAAGTGTTGTATAATGTATTTCATTTGAGAAATCTGCACCTATTATTCCATCAATTGTTAAAATTCCATTTTTTGTGTGAGGTGTAACTTGGTCTACAATTCCTTTTTTATAATAAGTATATCCCCTCGCCCACATCGATTTTTGTGTACTTTCTCTTACCATGTCTATTAATTCTTTAAGTTGCAATTTTCTCACCTCTCATTTTTTGAACATCTTTTTATTATATCATATTTAAAATTATAATTTGATAAAATTAAATTTTTAA
>NZ_LBBT01000052.1 GCF_001006285.1 Paraclostridium benzoelyticum | reverse complement strand
TAAAAGATATTATTTGAATATATAAAGCTCTGTTTAATAAACATGATAAATAAATTTAAAACTATTTAAGTAAAGTATTACATATAGAGAATCCTTTGATAAGGTTATTATTTACAATAAATAGTATATAAATTGTAAATCATGAGAAAATATTATAAAAAGTATAAATATTAAGGAGTTTTATATGGTATATTATGTATCTGTAATTTTAATAGGATTATTTGTATTATGGGGGCTTATATTACCAGAATCTTTAGGTAGTATTGCAAATACGGCTCTTGAGTTTACAACTAAACAATTTGGTTGGTTATTTCTAATAGTAACATTTATAGTTTTGGTATTTATGATATTACTTGCATTTAGTAAGTATGGTAAATTAAAGCTAGGTAAAGAAAGTGATAAACCAGAATTTAGTAATATAACATGGTTTGGAATGCTATTTAGTGCAGGGATGGGTATTGGACTTGTGTTTTGGGGAGTTGCAGAACCACTAGATCACTATGTATATCCACCGATGGGAATAGAACCTCTTACAGTAGAAGCAGCAAACACATCAATGGTATTTTCATTTTTTCATTGGGGGCTACATGCATGGGCCGTATATTCATTAGTAGGCCTTAGCATAGCTTACTTTAGGTTTAGAAAAGGAAAAACATTATTAGTAAGTCAAACCTTATCACCAATAATAGGAGATAACTCTAATTCAATTAGAGCAAAGATAATAGATATATTAGCAATAATAGCTACAGCATTTGGGATAGCAACCTCTTTAGGTCTAGGAGCGATGCAAATAAATGGAGGGTTGAATAATTTATTTGGATTAGATATAAATTATTTTAATCAATTAATAATAATTGCTATAGCTACTATATTATTTTTGTTATCTGCATCAACTGGCCTTGAAAAAGGAATCAAGATATTAAGTAATATAAATGTTGCAATTGCTATGTTATTATTAATATTTGTTTTTTTAGTAGGGCCTACATCCAAAATACTTAGTATATTCACCAATAGTTTAGGGACATATCTTCAAAATATAATATATATGAGTCTGAGATTAACTCCTTTTAAAGAGTCCAAGTGGATATCAGATTGGACGTTGTTTTATTGGGCATGGTGGATAGCTTGGTCTCCTTTTGTGGGTGTTTTTATAGCAAGAGTATCAAAGGGAAGAACTATAAGAGAGTTCATAATAGGAGTACTATTAGTTCCAGCTTTATTTAGTTTCTTATGGTTTTCAGTGTTTGGAGGTACAGCTCTTAACTTAGAAATAAATACTAGTCTAAGTTTAATAAATACATTAAAGACAGATATGTCTTCAACGTTATTTGTAGCTTTAAATAGTTTACCATTAGGATTTATAGCAAGTGTAATTGCAATTGTACTTATAATAACTTTTTTTGTATCATCTGCGGATTCAGCTACATTTGTATTAGGAATGTTTAGTTCTAATGGGTCTATGAATCCTACTAACAAAGTAAAAATAACTTGGGGTGTATTGCAATCATTAATTGCAGTTGCATTGCTATTTACTGGAGGCCTAAAAGGGCTACAAACTATGGCTATAATAACTGCATTGCCATTTAGTATAATTCTAGTAATGATGATTTTATCGCTTATAAAAGAGCTAAAAAAAGAAAAACTATATGATATTCATAAAAGACATTAAGTTATTATAATTAGAAATAAATACAAAAGACAGATTTGGTATTACAACCGAGATTTTGTACAAGCTTTATAATAAAAAGGTAGATTTAGTATAAGATATTATGGATATTGTAGGAAATGATGATATAATTGCTGATTTAAAACAAGGTTCAGATAGATTATAAAGAATTAGATAAATTTAAAGTAAACTATGTATTAAAAATTATTAAATCAATTAAAGTGATTATGGGATAAGCCATAATCACTTTTTTATAAGCATGATGAAATGTGTATATATACATTATTAAATGTTAAATAAAGATTTTAATAAATTAATAGAAAAAAGTTTAATGGGTTACCTGTTTAACCCATTAAAACTTTTACTTGGTTAATGGGTTAAATTTATAACGAGAATTAATAATTACTCAAATTAATTTAAGTAAATGTTTTTTAAAAAATAAAAAATATTTACTTAAATTTCAATAGTTATACGTAATATATTTTAAAAAAAAATAATTTGGCATAGATATTGCTTAACAGTATTGTGAGATTGAAACTAAGAGGGATGGTGATTTTAAATATTCTAGGAAAAGGGTACCAAATTAGGACGGTATTAATTAGTTGTGAGTTAGATAAAAATATTTAAGAATTTATAATGGGAATACAAGCAAAAGTTAAAATATATTGACATTCCCATAACTGGAATGTTTATTATTTTTTATAATGAACATAGGAGTAAAATACAAACAAGAGAGATTGAAAAGGATGGACAGTTAAAATGAGCAAAAATATAGAAAAAAGAAAACCTACGTTTCAGTTTGCAGTATTAGTAATGGTTGCAATTATATCTTTAACTACAGTTGGAATGGTTGTTTTTAAAGCATCTATAACAACAATGTTTTTATTATCATGGTTAATAGTAGTTCCTGCTGCTATGAAATTAGGTTATACAAATAGTGAAATTGAAGAAATGGGATTTGATGTAGGAAAAGGAGCGTTTCAATCTAACATAATTGTACTTTCTGTTGGAGTATTAATTGCTACATGGATAGCAGCTGGAACTATTCCAACTATAGTTTACAGCGGACTTGCTATAATAACACCTAAGTATTTTTTAGTTACAACATTACTAGTATGTTCTTTAACATCTATAGCTACGGGAACTTCATGGGGAACTTTAGGTACTTCAGGGATAGCTTTAATGAGTATTGGAACTAGTATGGGGGTTCCTGCTGGGTTAACAGCTGGTGCAATAATATCTGGTGCGTTTTTCGGAGATAAGATTTCTCCTCTTTCAGATTCTACGAACTTATCAGCAGCAGTTTGTAAAACCGATGTTATAACTCATATAAAACATATGACTTTATCGGCAGTTCCAGCTTATATAATTTGTGTAGTTTTATATACAGTTATAGGATTTAAATATGCTAATAACACTATAGACTACAATCAAATAAACCAAGTAATGGAAGTTTTAAAAGCTAATTTCAATATAGGATTTGTTTCAATAATACCAATAATATTTTTACTTGTTCTATTACTTTTACAAAAACCATCTATAGTTTCTATACTAGCTTCTGGAGTAGTAGGTGCAATTATAGCGTTTTTCCAAGAAGGAGAAAGTGTTAGCAAGCTACTAAATTATATGCTTAATGGTTTTACTATAGATACAGGACTTGAATATACAGATAAACTATTAAATCGTGGTGGAATAATGAGCATGGCAGAGACTGTATTATTAGTATTTATAGTATTTGTTATAGCTGGAATTTTGCAAAAGACAGGATTTTTAGAAGTTTTATTACAACCTATGCTAAGTAAGATAGGAAAGTCTAGAACTAAATTAATTGGAACTACATTTATATCTAGTTATCTTGCAAATGCTTTTAGTTCTTCGATGATGTTTACATCTGTATTTGTAGGAACTATAATGGGACCTTTATACAAGGAATTTAACTTAAAACCTGAAAACTTATCTAGGATTATACAAGATACTGCAACCTTAGGAGCTCCACTAATTCCATGGAATTCAAATGCAATATTTTGTAGTCAGACATTAGGAGTTAGTTCTTTTGAATTTATACCATACTGTTTCTTAAACTGGATAACGCCTTTAATAACATTTATATATGGAGTTACAGGATTTACAATGAAAACATACACAGAAGAAGAAGTTATTATGATGAGAGAGGTTGAAGAAGCTATATAAAAAAGGAGAAATTAATATGGAGTTTCATTATTATTATATAATTCAGGATATTGTAGGTGTGCTTATGGCATTTATAGGTATAAGGATGTTTACATTAAGTATAAGAATGATTTTATCAAGTAAAAAATCTAAAAATGGAATATTAATATCTATTAGCTATGCTTTAGTTACAATTGCTGGGGTTAACTTATTATTTAATAATTTTGGATTAAAGCCTTGGATTGTAAGTATAATCTTGATACTTTTAAGTTTATTAATTACAAATATAGTTAAAACTGATAAAACAATATAAATACATAGATTAAATAAAACTCATGTCCATTGGATATGAGTTTTTTATTGATTTTAAAAATTATATATGGTAAAACCGTATTAAGCAAAATGCTAATTTAGAAAGGATTGAGGTATCAATGGAATTTATACCTGCAAAGACTATTGTATCTGGATATAAAGAAAACCCACATTGGTTTGGTATTAACTATGGTATGAATATATATAAAGGATGTTGCCATGGTTGTATATACTGTGATTCTAGAAGCAACTGCTATCAAATAATAGAATTTGATAGAGTTAGGATTAAAGAAAATTCAACTGAAATAATAAAAAAGGAACTTAAGTCGAAGAAAACAAAAGGGGTTGTAGGTACAGGAGCTATGAGTGATCCATATAATCCATTTGAAGAGAAATTTATGTTAACAAGAGAGGCTTTAAAGGTAGTAGATGAAAATAGATTTGGAATATCAATTGCTACTAAAAGTGATTTAATAACTAGAGACATAGATATATTAAAAAGAATACAAAGTCATTCACCTACTATTATAAAGATAACTATAACTACATATGATGATAATCTATGTAAAAAGATAGAAAGCAATGTATGCCCAACATCTAAAAGATTTAAAGCTTTAAAGAAACTTTCAGACAATGGAATATATGCAGGGGTATTATTAATGCCGATACTGCCTTTTATTAATGATAATGAAGATAATATAAAAAATATTATTAAAAAGGCCTATCAATCTGGAGCTAAGTTTGTATTCACTTATGGACTAGGAGTAACGTTGAGGCAAAATCAAAGAGAGTATTATTTTGAGCAATTAAGAAAAATATTTCCATATGAGAATTTAGATAAAAAGTATATAAAAGTTTATGGAGAATCTTATGAAAATGGGGCTGCAAATTATGATAAGCTATGGAAGACTTTTAAAGAAGAGTGTGAAAAATATAATCTTTTATATGATATGAAAGATATTATAGCTGATTATAAAAATAAATATGAAAAAACTCAAATTAGTTGGTTTTAATATAAAAGGGAGACGTTTGTATGGTTAGGTTTGAAGTAAATACAAAAGATAGATTTGGGATTACAACCGAGATTTTGTACAAGCTTTATAATAAAAAGATAGATTTGGTATCTATGGAAGTTTTTCCTACAAAGGTTTGTATAAAGATAAATGATATCGATGCAAAAACTAAAGAAGTATTAAAAGAAGCCATTTGTAGCATAGCAGATGTAATATCAGTAAATGAAGTAGAACTTTTATCTTACGAAAAGAATGAGAGGCAACTTCTTGCAGTTATTAACTCAGTAGATGAAGGAATTATATCTATTGATAAGGACTTTAAAATTAATATATTCAATAATTACTGCCAAAAATTATTTAATTATAAAAAAGCAGAAGTAGTAGGTAGAGACATTAGAGAAATTGTAGGTAATGATGATATAATTGCGGACTTAGTTAATAAGGGAATCGAGTACGATAATATAAAATCTAGTTTGAAGCATGGAAACACCACAAGTAGTTATATTACTACAGGTAGAAGAATAACTAACGATTATGATGAAACTGTTGGAGCAGTTATTTCTATTAAAGATGTTAATAAAGCTAAACAACTTGTTAAAATAATAAATAAAAATGATGATGGTCCGTTTAAAGATATAATTGGAAATAGTAAAAGCATGGGTAAAGTAAAAAAAGTAACTACAACAATTGCTAAGAGTAACTCTACTGTTTTATTAAGAGGGGACAGTGGTACAGGTAAAGAACTCTTTGCAAATGCCATTCATAAATTAAGTGATAGAAAAGATGAAAGATTTGTAGCTATTAACTGTGCTGCACTGCCAGATAGTTTATTAGAAAGTGAGCTATTTGGATATGAAAAAGGAAGTTTTACAGGAGCAATGCAAAGCGGTAAAGAAGGTTTATTTAAAGAAGCTAATAAAGGAACTATATTTTTAGATGAAATAGGAGAATTATCAATGATTCTTCAAGCTAAACTACTTAGGGTTTTACAAGAAGGAAAAATAAGAAAAATAGGAAGTAGCAAAGAGGAAGCTGTTGATGTTAGGGTAATAGCAGCTACTCATAAAAATCTTGAAAAGATGATAAAAGAGGGAACTTTTAGAGAGGATTTATATTATAGATTAAATGTAATTCCTATTAAGATACCAAATTTAAAAGAACGATTAGATGATATACCTATATTAGTTCAATTTTTTATAAATAAACTTAATAAGAAGTTAAATAAAGATATAAGAGGTTTTAAGAAAGAATTTATAGATGAGTTAATGAGTTATGATTGGCCAGGGAATGTAAGAGAGCTTCAAAATTTAATTGAGAGAGCTATGAATTTATGCAATGGAGATATTTTAACTACTCAACATATTGTTATAGACTCTATATATAAAGATGAAGATATTACTGATAGTTTTATAGAAGAAGATGAAGAGATAGAATTTAATTCATTAAAAGAAGAAATGGAAAGATATGAAAAAGAAATAATTATGAAAGTATATAAGTCCAATAAAAGTTATAGATCAAGTGCAAAAACACTAGGAATATCTCACACTGCAGTTATGAATAAAGTTAAAAAATATAATATAAAGGAAGATGATTTGTAAATAAATCTTGACAAATGTAAATAAATCTTTACAGAAAGTATAATGATTTGTAAATAAATATTTACATTAAAAAATTATCTTTTAAAATATAAATTACAGCTTTGTGTAAACGTTTCGAAAGATAGCGTATTTTCAATGTTTTTGCGATTTTAAAATTAAATAAATATTTTTATTCCAAAATTAAAAAGTTTGGCATGAGAGTTGCTCATATATAATAGCGTAAATAAAATTAAAGGGGGAACTCAAAATGGAAAACTTAAAGAATAAAAAATTCGCAACAAAAGCTATACACGGAGGACATAAAAAGGATCCAGTATCAGGGGCTTTAACTACACCTATATATCAAACATCAACTTTCGTATTTGATAGTGCTGAACAAGGTGGTAGAAGATTTGCATTAGAAGAAGATGGATTTATATATTCAAGACTTGGGAACCCAACAAATGCGCAACTAGAAGAAAAAATGGCACTATTAGAAAATGGAGAGGCTTGTATGTCAACAGGTTCAGGAATAGGTGCTATAACTTCAGCATTATGGACTGCATTAAAAGCAGGAGATCATATAGTTGCAAGTAAAACTTTATATGGTTGTACTTATGCAATGTTAAACCATGGAATAAGCAGATACGGAGTAGAAGTTACTTTTGTAGATGCAACTAACTTAGATGAAGTAAAAGGAGCTATGAAAGAAAACACTAAAGTTGTTTACTTAGAAACTCCAGCTAACCCAGACTTAAAATTAGTTGATATAGAAGCTATATCTAAAATAGCTCATACAGTAGAAGGTTGCATGGTATTTGTTGATAATACTTTCTGCACTCCATACTTACAAAGACCACTTGAATTAGGAGCTGACGTTGTTGTTCATTCTGCCACTAAATACCTAAATGGACACGGAGATGTTATCGCAGGTTTCGTTATTGGTAAAAAAGACTTTATAACTCAAGTTAGATTATTCGGAGTTAAGGATATGACAGGTTCTGTTTTATCTCCATTTGATGCTTACTTAATATTAAGAGGAATGAAAACTTTACAAATAAGAATGGATAGACACACTAAGAATGCTATAGAAGTTGCTAAATTCTTAGAATCTCATGCAAATGTAGAAGCAGTTAGCTATCCAGGATTAGAAAGTTTCCCACAATATGAATTAGCTAAAAAACAAATGGATATGCCAGGAGGTATGATAGCATTTGAAGTTAAAGGTGGACTTGAAGGTGGTAAAAAATTACTAAATTCTTTAGAATTATGTACTCTTGCAGTTAGTTTAGGTGATTGTGAAACATTAATACAACATCCGGCTTCAATGACTCATTCTCCATATACTCAAGAAGAAAGAGCTGAAGCTGGAATATCTGAAGGATTAATAAGAATATCTGTTGGTCTTGAAGATGCAGAAGATATAATAGCTGACTTAAAACAAGGTTTAGATAGATTATAAAAAATAAATTTAAGGTAAACTATGTATTAAATATTATTTTTTTAGTTTAAAGGGTTTATGAACAATGTCATAAACCCTTATTATTTTGCAACTAAAAATATAGCATTAACTTATAGCATTTAAAATGATTTAGATTATTTTAATTTAAAAAATTTTAGTGCTTTTTCTTTTTCTTCTTCACTGGCAAGCCAAGTTTTTATAAATGGATATTCTAAAATAACTTGAAAATCATTGCTCACATTAAGTTTATGGATAATTATCATATAACTTGGAGTAGGAACAACTTCATGAACATAGCTTATTGCACCCCAATGGTCATCTTTTACAGGATATCGTAGACCCAAAAGAAAATTTTCTACTGTATAGATAAAAGCATAAAATGAAGGGGAAGGATGATCCATATTTGCTAAAATATCTCTATTAGCATCATACATATATCCCGTTTGAGATAATATACATTGTAAATTTTTATAGTTTTCAATTTTATATAATTGATCTATATAGTCTGGACTGAACATATTATCACTATCAATTCTTATATGAAATACATATTTATATGGACTAATAATTTCTTTTATTAAGTTATCTCCATCATCTGTAAAAATTATATTGCCAGGCAACTTTGGATATCTAGAAAGAGAATCAGCTATAATATCTTTTGTTCCAGGTGTATGTCTTAATATACATTTAAAATTTTGATTAGTTTGGTTTATGAGACTTTTAGCTGTATAATCCATAAATACGTCTATTCTTGGATCTATCCATTCTTTGGTTTGAGCTTTTTGGGATATTGTGGAGTAAAGAATTTTAAATCCACACCAAAAAGGATGATCTAATATATTGAATGGAATATCTATAATCATTATCTTTTCATTAAGCATGAAAATTACACTCTCCTATAGAGTTATAAGTTAGATAAAAAATATTATCTAGTTTATAATATTCACATCCTATAATTTTCGTCACATTTTGATTTATTAGGGATTTTGATCATAATAAATATAGAAAATATAAATGATGTTAATATAAAGTATAGTTTTTTTCTATAAAGATTGGAGATTTATGTCGTATGTGATAAAATGTTGGAGAAAATTTTAATAAATTTAAAATTTTTAGAATTATTTTTATTAAGAAAAGCTAGAATAAACATTGAAATCATCTGAAAGAATAATTTTTTTAAGACAATGAAAATCATAACGGAGGAAGATGTATGAAAAGAAAATTAATTAGTGCATTGATTGGAATCACAATGGTAGCAACAATGGCAGTAGGATGTAGCAAATCTTCAAATGAATCACAAGAGTCAACGAAAGCAAAGTCAGATGTAAAAGCTGAACAAGTAGATACAAAAAAAGTATTTGTATCTCCTCAGTGGGTACAAAGTGTAATAGATGGAAATCAACCAGAATCTAAAAATTATGAGGTTTTAGAAGTTTCTTGGGGAACTTACAAAGATAGTCCAACTTATACAAAAGGACATATTCCAGGGGCAATACATGTAGATACTTCAAGTGTTGAATCTGAACCAATTTGGAATATATCAGATCCTAAAGTAGTTGAAAAAGGAATGTTAGATTTAGGAGTTACAAAAGATAAAACTATTATATTATATGGAAATGATATTTCTGCTGTAAGTAGAGTTGCATATGCATATCTTTGGGCAGGAGTTGAAAATGTTAAAGTATTAGACGGTGGAATCGATGCTTGGGAAAAAGCTGGATACAAGACTGAAACTAAAGTAGAAAAAGCTACTCCAGCAAAAGATTTTGGAGCTACAGTACCTGCACATCCAGAATATTGGATGTCTATAGATGAAGTTAAAAAGAAATTAAAAGACGATTCGAATTTCCGTTTAGTTAGTATAAGAAGTAAAGATGAGTTTGATGGGAAAACAAGTGGATACACTTATATAGATAGAGCTGGTGAGCCTAAGGGTGCAGTTTGGGGTCATGCAGGAAGTAATGCGTATAGTATGGAAGATTACTTACACAAAGATGGTACAGTTATAACTGCTGATGAAATGCAAAAACTATGGTCAGATTCTGATATCAAAAAAGATAATGAGCTTTCATTCTACTGTGGTACAGGATGGAGAGCTTCAGTTCCTTGGTTAATTGCTTATGATGCAGGATGGGAAGGAATGACTGTTTATGATGGTGGTTGGAATGAGTGGCAAATGCATGGAAATCTTCCAGTACAAGTAGGAGATCCTAATAGTGGAGATTGTCAATACACTACAGTAGACAAGTTGCCAACAGATAAGGCTGCAAAAAAATAAATTATATAAAATTATATAAAATATATTATAATAAGAATAAGCACTGCATAGATTGCAGTGCTTATCTTAGATTTTAGACAAGGAAGTTGATATTATATGGGAACATCAAAGAAGATTTTTTATGTTTTACTAACTTTAGTAGAAGCAATAATGTTAGTTGGTGCATATTTAGTAAATTATTTTACTCATGCTAAAATGGGTATGTTAAGACATGTAGCACATAAAAACTATGTTTGGGAGCAACAATATTCAATACAAAATATAAAATATGTATCGATATTAGTTGTAGTTATACTAATGCTTATTGTATTAAGAATGTATTTAAAAAGAAAGCATATTCTTGAAAAAATAGTGACTATAATGAATGTTACTATGGTTGTATTTGTAATTGCATTTGCTACATTTATATTAATGTATTCATCTGAAGAAATAAGAGCATTTTATTATATGAGTGCTATATTTGGGATAGTAACTTTAATCCAAATTATAAAAACTTTTATAGGTGTTATATGGTATAAAAATTAAATAAGAAATTAATTAAAATAAAAACAGTCTCGAAACAGTTAGGTAATTACTGCTATTACTAAGCTATTTTGAGACTTTTTTATTATTAGAAAAACGTATAATTACTATAAATAATTTCAATTAATAAATGTGCACATGTAATGATATAATTTATTCCGGATGAAATTATATAATAATCAAAATAACATTAGGAGGTAAATACAATGGAACGAATATTATCATTACAAGAAAAAAATGAATTAAAGTCTAAAGGAATAGTTCCTCAAAAACAAGACGGTTACTTTGCTATAAGAGTAATAGGTAAATCAGGAGTATTTACTTCAAAAGAATTTGGCATATTATCTAAAGTTGCAGAGCAATATGGGAACAAAGAATTGAATTTAACTAGTAGGTTAACTGTAGAAATACCATATATAAAGTATGATGATATAGAAAAAGTTATAGAAATAGTACAAGAAAATGGATTAATAGTAGGTGGAGGAGGTAAGACTGTAAGAGCAATTTTATCTTGCAAAGGTAGTGTTTGTGCTAACGGTCTTATAGATACTCAAAAGATATCTCAAGAAGTTCATAATGAGTTTTTTGGAAGAGAGCTACCTGCTAAATTTAAAATAGCAGTATTAGGCTGTAAAAATAGCTATGGTAAGGCTCAATCTAATGATTTGAGTATATTACCATTAACAGGGGTTAGGATAGACAATAGAAAGTGTATTGAATGTAAAGTATGTTTAAAGGTATGCCCTGATAAAGCATTTGAGTGTAAAGATAGCAAGTATTCAATAGTAGAGGATAAATGCAGCAACTGTGGTAAGTGCATTAGTTTTTGTCCAGCACATGCTGTAGAGAGTGATAATAAAAAAATAGATATCTTAGTTTTTATAGGTGGAAGAATGGGTAGACAAGCTAGCTTAGGAAAGCCATTAAGAAAGAAATTTAAACAAGAAGATACATTACGAGTTATAGACAGCGTAGTTAACTATTTTAAAGAAAATGCAAATGAAGGAGAGAGATTTGCTCAGCTTATAGATCGAGTTGGATTTGATAAAGTTGAAGATTGTATTATAAATTCTATATAGTTTTTAACTATAAATACATAAAAAAAAGTTTTTATTTACATTAAAAGCTTAAAATGTGGTAAAATAATATTACAACGAGTAGTTTTGATGACGTAAGTCCTGTTGTCAAAACTACTTTTTTTATATAATGAATGTGAAATTATATATATAAATATAATTTCTATTATGGGTCAAAAAAGCCAGCCTAAAAGTAGGTAGCTTTTTTATTATGTTAAGGATGGTGAAATCTTAATGTTTAAGATTGACGATTGTGTAATGTACGGTATGACAGGAGCATGTAAAGTTATAGACATAACTAATGAAAAGTTTATAAACGGAGAGAACAGAAAGTATTATGTATTAAGTCCAGTTTATGCTGAAAATATAATAATAAAAGCCCCTGTGGATAATAAAAATATTCCAATGAGAAAGACTATATCTAAAAGCAGTGCAACTTCACTACTAAATGATATGGCTAACATGGATATTTCATGGATCGACGATGATAAAACAAGAAATAAAGAGTTTAATGCAATGCTGAAAAGCGGTAAATGTGAAGAACTTATAAAACTAATAAGAAATATATATTGCAATAATGAAAAAGTAAAATCTATTGGAAAAAAACCACATCAAGTAGATGATAATGTTATGAAAGAAGCAGAAAGACTTTTAAACGAAGAACTTGCAATTGCTTTAAACATATCTCCAGATGAAGTAATTCCATATATAACAAGTCATATACCGCAACAAAATATTTAATTAAATCATTTTAAATGCAACCTGAAAAAATTATAGTAAGTAAAAGTTTAATAACAAAGCATATTTGGTATATATTTAATAAATATAAACCGGAGGAAAAATAATATGTTAGAAGCAGGAGCAAAAGCACCAGATTTCAGACTACAAGATAAAGACGGAAACTTAGTAAGTTTATCAGAGTTTAAAAATAAAAAAGTAGTATTATATTTCTACCCTAAGGATAGTACTCCAGGGTGTACTAAGCAAGCATGTTCATTTAGAGATAATTTTGATAGGTTTAAATCAAAAGATATGGTAGTAATAGGTATAAGTAAGGATAGTGTAAAATCACATGAAAGATTTGCACAAAAAAATGAATTACCATTTATACTTTTATCAGATCCTGATCTTGATGCAATAAAAGCTTACGATGTATGGCAAGAAAAGAAATTATATGGCAAACTTGGATTTGGAGTTGTTAGAACAACTTATATAATAGATGAAAATGGTTTTATAGAAAAGGTATATGATAAAGTTAAGGCAGATAAAAATGTAGGTGAAATATTAGAATATATAGGATAGATATATTACTTTTACCTTATAGCGATAACAAAGTACATTGATATTTATCAATGTACTTTTTATTTGTAACTACTTAAAAAAAGTATTAGGGAGTGATGAACATGAACTTGAACATAAAAGAAATTAATGAAAAAAATTATCAAGAAATAACTAGTTTAAAAGTAGGGAAAGAACAACTTGGATATATTGAGACTGTAGAAGATTGTTTAAAAGAATCAAAGGAATTTTCGTTATGGAGGCCGGTAGGAATATATGATGGAGATAAAGCTGTAGGATTTGCTATGTATGGATTATTTAAAGATGAAGGGAAAAGAGGTAGAGTTTGGCTAGACAGATTTTTAATTTCTCATGAAAATCAAGGGAAGGGATATGGAGAAGCTGGAGTAAGGCTTTTGCTAAATAAGTTAAAAGATGAATATGGATACAATAAGATTTATTTAAGCGTATATGATAACAATATAGGAGCTATTTCTTTATATAAAAAAATTGGATTTGAATTTAATGGAGAGTTTGACATAAATGGGGAAAGTGTAATGGTAATAAATATGTAGAGAAAAAATATAACTTTATTTTAAAAATAATAAAAAAGAAGCTAAGGGTAGCTTCTTTTTTGATTTATAATATAAACATCAATTTAACAATTAAGAAAAATGTAGAAAATTGATATAAACACACGAAATTTTAAAAAGGGTAAATTATTGTATGTTTTACAAAAAAAGAACATAGGATAAAATTAAATCATAATAGAGAGTCTGGAGGATGAAACCTATAGATGAAAATTAGCAAACGCCAAAGTTTAATATTAAATTACTTGAATGATCATCATTACATATCACTAAAACAAATTGCTAAAAAATTTGAAATAACTACAGCAACAGTAAAAAATGAAATTATATTAATTAATGAGATATTAGCAAATTATGATACACAGTTATTAATACAAGAAAATAATAAAATAAAGATTATAAATAAAGAAAAATTTATAGTTTTTTTAAAAGAAGCACAGTCTCTTATAGAGTTTACAATCCAAAATCAAATATTGATGACCATAATATTAGAAAGAGATTTTATAACAATGCAAGAAATAGCAGATAAATTATTTGTTAGTAAATCATTGATAGAAAAACAATTGGTATCAATATTAAAAAAATATAAGGATGATATTCAATCTATTAGGCATTATGGAATAAGGTATTCATCTTCAAAATTAGATAGAATGTCTTTATTTGTAAAGTTAGTGATTCCTTATATGAAAGGAATAGATTTTTTCGAAGAAGTAAATAGATTTGATAAATTGCACTTTAATATGAGGGATTATTTTAAAGTTAGGGAAATCGATATCTGTATATTGATTATAGATTATATAAAAGAAATCAATATATTTACATTTACAGATGAATCTATAAAGCAACTATTTTTATATTTACTATTTTTATTGAAAGATATAAGAGAAGAAAATATTCATAAAGAAAATAAGTCTTTTACTAGATTAATAAAAGACTTACCAAATTTCAATAAGTATTCTGAAATAGTTAGTGATATAAATAAAAAATTTAATTTATCTTTAAGAGAAGGTGACAAGCACTATCTATGTTATTTATTTTCTGTATTGAAAAAAAACAACTCATTAAACACAAGTGAGAAAATTGAAAAATTAAAGCCGACTATAAATAGGATTTTAGATAGAATTAAAAGTGAATTATCAATTGACTTATTTATGGATGAACAATTAAAAAAAGGATTATCTATACATTTATACTCGACTATAAGCAGGGGAGGATACTCTGTATTAAGTGAAATTTACAGTTTAAGTGATATAAAAAAGTTATATCCATTTGCATTTGAAATGTCTACTATAACAGCAGATGTAATAAATGAAGATTATAAATATCGATTTTTAGATAATGAGCTTATATACCTATCCTTGCATTTTCAGACAGCTATAGAAAGAGCAAAGAGTAATAAGGATAAAATTAGAGTATTAATTGTTTGCCACTTAGGACAAGTATCAACAGATTTAATAGTAAACAGAATAAAAAATATGTATAAAGATATAGAGATTGTTGGAGCATATTCAGTTCAAACTTTCTTAAAGATGAAAAAAGATTGTTATGATTTTATAATATCAACTGAACAACTTCCAAATCAACATAAAGATGTAATTTACGTATCCCCTCTTATTAAAGAACAAGATAAAGAAAATATTGAAGCTTATATAAAAAGAAGTGAAAGTAAAAAACTATTTGAAGAATTGTTACAAAAAGGAGCTTTTATAGAAGTAGAAAATGCTAAAAACTATGAAGATGTTTTGAAAGAAATGGTAAAAGTTTTTAAGAAAAAATCTAATGTAGATGATAAATATTTAGATAGTGTTATAAATAGAGAACAACTATCTACAACTAATATAAATAATATAGCTATCCCACATGGGAAAGCGAGTCATGTTATTGAAAGTTCAATATGTATAGCGTATATAAAAGATGGAGTAAAGTGGGGAGACACAATAGTTTATCATGTATTCTTAATTGCTTTTGATAATGAATTATTAGAACAAAACCCAGAGTTTTTCAATAATTTTTATAGGAAAATTGCACAAATAGATAGTGAAGAATCTATAGAGAACATGGAATCTATAGATAAAAATAAATTAATTGAATTAATGTATTAGGAGGAAATAAAAATGATAAAAAATTTATTAAAAAAAGAATTAATATTTGATGGTATAAAAGTAAATGGAGGAAATAAAGAGGAAGCATTAAAGATTATAAGTGACCTTGTTGTAAATAGCTCAGATGTATGTTCACAAGATTTATTAAATGGATTTTTAAAAAGAGAAGAAGAATCATCAACTGGATTTGGTGGATATGTGGCAATACCACATACAAAACTTGAAGGAGTAAAAAATCCATTTATATCTATAATTAAATTTGAAAATAATATAGAATGGGAGTCATTAGATGATGAACCTGTAAAAGTTGCTATAGCTTTAGTTATGCCTGCTACAGATGAAGGCAATATTCATCTTCAAATTATATCAAAGTTTGCAAGAAAACTTATGGATGATGATTTTGTAGAGGTACTATTAAATGAAAGTGATAAAGAAAAGCTATACAATTATATAATATCTGAAATGGAGGGGTAAGCATGAAAATATTGGGGGTTACTAAATGCCCAGTGGGGGTAGCTCATACCTATATGGCAGCTGAAAAGCTTGAAATTGTAGGTAAAAAATTAGGACACGAAATGAAAATTGAGACTCAAGGATCACAAGGTGTAGAAAATTCACTTACTGATGAAGATATAAAAAATTGCGATTACATAATAATAGCAGCAGATGTCGCAATAGAAGGAAAAGATAGATTTGCAGGTAAAAAGGTTATAGAGGTTCCTATAAAAGAAGCTATAAAAAGTGCAAAAACTCTTATAGAAAATTTACCTACTAATGCAAAAATACAAGAAGAAAAAGCTGAAAATAAGTCGGATAAAAAATCTGCTTCAGGGGGATCTGTAAAAGAACTTATGAATGGAGTTTCACATATGATACCATTCGTTGTTGTAGGGGGATTATTTATAGCATTGGCTATTGCAATAGGAGGAAATCCTACTGCATCTGGAATGGTGATACCAGAAGGTTCTATATGGAACAAAGTTAGTGCAATAGGAGGAATTGGATTTACATTAATGATACCTATACTTGCTGGATTTATAGCAATGTCTATAGCAGGAAGAGCTGCATTAGCACCAGCTATGATATGTGCTATGGTTGCAAATGATGGAGCAATATTAGGAACTTCAAATGGTACAGGATTTATAGGTGCGATAATAGTTGGATTTATGGCTGGATATTTAGTTAAGTGGATGAACACATGGAAAGTACCAAAAGATTTAAGAGCAATTATGCCGATATTTGTTATTCCAATAATAAGTGTTTCAGTTATTTCAGCAGCTTTAATATTAATATTAGGAGCACCAATTTCATGGATTATGGATGGATTAAACTTAATGTTAGCATCTCTTGCAGCAAATCCAGCGTTAAGTATTGTTTTAGGATTAGTGCTTGGAGCTATGGTTGCAATAGATATGGGTGGTCCAATTAATAAAACTGCATTCCTATTTGGAGTTGCATCAATAGCAGCAGGTAATCCTTTGGTAATGGGAGCTGTAGCTTGTGCTATACCTGTTCCACCATTAGCTATGGGGTTTGCTACATTCATAGCTAAGGATAAGTTCACAGAAGAAGAAAGAGGAGCTGGATTATCAGCATTCTTAATGGGACTTATCGGAATTACAGAAGGTGCAATACCTTTTGCATCAGGAGATCCAAAACGTGTTATACCTTCTATAGTAGTAGGAAGTGCAATAGCAGGAGCTATGGGAATGGTATTTAAAATAACTGATAATGTTCCTCATGGAGGTCCAATTGTTGGATTGCTAGGAGCAACAAGTAACTTATTACTATTCTTAGCTGCAATAGCAATAGGAACAGTTGTAGCAGCATTACTTTTAATAGGTATTAAGAAAAAAAGCTTAAATGCAAATTAAATATATCAATTAAAAAGACTTGGAAGATCCAAGTCTTTTTTTATGCAATCACATATTAACATTTTGAAAGTTTTAATCATAATATAGAGGGCGAGAAAATTTATTACAACTTAAGGAGGATATTATGGACAATTCTTGTAAAAAGTATGATATTCAAAAGGTTTTTTCTAATTACAATCCATCTAAGCCAGATGCATATGCAAAAATACAAGGAGGGCCACTAGGGCCTTGTATAAAGGGGATGGTATATTTATACCAATTAGATGAAGGAGTATATGTAAAAGCATATATAACTGGAATTCCTAATAAAAACAATCAAACTAGTGCATTTCATGGATTCCATATTCATGAGGTTGGAGACTGCTCAGTAGGGAATGAAAAGGAACCATTTATGGCAGCTAAATCTCATTATAATCCAACTAAAGTAGAGCATCCTATGCATGCAGGGGATTTACCACCAATACTATCTGCTGATGGAGTAGGGTTACTTTCTACATTTAGCAATAGATTTACTGTTGATGAAATAATAGGAAAGTCTTTTATAATTCATGAAGGTTATGATGATTTTACCACTCAACCGTCAGGAAATGCAGGGCCAAGGTTAGCGTGTGGGGTAATTGTTTCTAATTATATGTAAACTTAAAATAAATAAAAAATTTTATACAATGAGAAATGGTGAGCTTATTTAACGCTCACCATTTCATTTTAGACTATTTCAATTTTTAAATTTGTAATAAACTATTTTTCATCTATAATTTTACCATTATGAACATGTTGGTGCTTATGGTCAGATGAATGCTTACTATTCTTATAAGGTTTAAAATCATCATCATCTACAATTTCACCATTATGAACATGTTGGTGTTGATGATCAGACACATGATTACTTTCATTAGAAGGTGTTAAACTATCATCGTCTATAATTTTACCATTATGAACATGCTGGTGCTGATGATCAGATATATGATTATTATTAGGGTTAGATTCAATACCATCGTTAGGGATATTATTAAAATCATCCTCTATAACTTCACCATTTAGAATATATTTGTGTTTAACATCGTCTTGTATAACTTCACCATTATGAATGCGTTGGCGTTTAACAGTTGATATATGATGGCTCTCTTTTTTAGGAGCTTGAGTTTCATTGTTTACATTTTTTTCTTGATTCATAATACTTAATCCCCTTTGCAATTAATCTTCTATATTATCGTCTTCACATTCTTCGATTGTAGTAACTTCTATATCAGGGTTAGAGTTAATCATTTCACCTCTATTACAGAAATGTGTTTCGCAGTGGTCTGTATGACAGTGATGTTTCTTACCACAACATGGGCAAGTTATATATATATTTATAGGCGTACTAACAGTTATTGGCCCAACATTATTAGTTGCAGTAGATTGGTTATTGTTGTTTGCATTAGACTCAGCTGCAGAATCTACATTAGCAGTAGAAGTAGTGTCAGCGTCAGCAGTAGCATCTACAGTAGAATTAGAGTCAGAAACAGAAGCTGAATCAGTATCTGCAGTAGAAGTAGAATCAGAAGTAGTATTAGCGTCAGCATTATTATCTACAGTAGAAGTTGAGTCAGTGTTAGTAGTAGAAGTAGTGTCAGCATCAGCAGTAGAGTTAGCATCTGAACCAGAAGTAGAAGCTGAATCAGTATCTGCAGTAGAAGTAGTATCAGCATCAGCAGTAGAGTTAGCAGCAGAGTCAGAATCAGAAGTAGAATCAGTGTCAGCAGTAGAGTTAGCATCTGAACCAGAAGTAGAAGCTGAATCAGTATCTGCAGTAGAAGTAGTATCAGCATCAGCAGTAGAGTTAGCAGCAGAGTCAGAATCAGAAGTAGTATCTACAGTAGAATTAGCGTCTGAATCAGAAGTAGAATCAGTGTCAGCAGTAGAGCTAGCATCTGAACCAGAAGTAGAAGCTGAATCAGTATCTGCAGTAGAAGTAGTATCAGCATCAGCAGTAGAGTTAGCAGCAGAGTCAGAATCAGAAGTAGTATCTACAGTAGAATTAGCGTCTGAATCAGAAGTAGAATCAG
>NZ_LBBT01000051.1 GCF_001006285.1 Paraclostridium benzoelyticum | reverse complement strand
TATAATTATATATTTTATTGAGGTGGTAAAATGAGTGCAAAACAATTAATTTTATTAGTTTTCGCTATTTTGTTAAGTATTTATAATGTGTATACCCTTTATCAAAAGGATAGATAATTTAATATACATTTGTTTAAGTTTTAAATTTATAGTCTACGTATCTAAAAAAGAGTATATATATCTAAATTGATAAATCAATTTAGATATATATACTCTTTTTTAATATGCTTATTAAGGTTACTTAAGTAAACGATAAAATTCATAAGTTTTAGGAATCAATAGTAGACTTAATGAATATGTTAAGATGTATAGCTAAGGTTTATTTATATGTGACTTAGTTATACATTATATTTAATCCAGTACTTTTACTCTCATTTGTGCTGGATTATTTTTTATGCTATTTATCGCATTCCTTATATTTGATTTAAATGAGTCTAGCCTAGTTTCTTTGGATAACATATTGATATCCCCCCTTTATATTTCATTTA
>NZ_LBBT01000050.1 GCF_001006285.1 Paraclostridium benzoelyticum | reverse complement strand
TAATATATTTATATAAATTAATATTTGGAGGAAATCATATGAAAAAAATATTTATTTCTATATGTATGATTGTATCTATATTTATGCTAACTGGATGCGTAAATTCAGATATAACACTTAATATAGATAAAAAAGGAAATGCAAGTGTTACAGCACAAATTTTAAGCAGTGATTATCTAATGGAGGGTATAAATGAGCAAGACTTAAAATCAAATTACGATAATGTTGAGAAAATAACAGAATCAGGCAAAACAGGATATAAAATAACTGAAAACTTAGGAAATATTGCTAACTTAAAACAAAACAATAGTAAGGGAATCAAAAAGTTTGGAGATTTAGTAAGTGTAAAAAAAGAAGATAGCTTTTTATCTAACACATACGATATAAATATAAAATTAAAAGACTATATAAACAAAAACATGAGTAAAGAAGAAATGGGAATGTTAAATTTATTTGGATCAGGATTTGATTTGAATTTCAATTTAAATACACCTATAGAATTAGTAGAATCAAATGCTAATTCAAACTCAAAAAAAGATGGAATATATAAATATAACTGGAATTTAAACTTATCAAACTTAGAAAATATACATGTAAAAGCAAAAATTCCAAATGTACAAAATATAGTGATAATATCTATTTTAGGAATAGTTTTAATTTTAGGCCTAGCCATATTTATTCTTAAAAAAAGAAAAAATATGAATAACAAATAATAAAAATTATGTTGTACATCATAAAAATGTCTGCTATAATTACAGTGAATTAAACAGATAATATTCACTAAATAGTGAATATTGTCTGTTAAAAAAACTTAATAGGCAAAATTAGGGAAATCTAATGACGCAAAGCTATAGGGGCTAAGGTATGTTTATACATATTATGCCAGCCAGTTGCCAAAGAGTATACATACTTTTTGTTTTTATACGGCATTATTATATGTCTTATTAACTATACCATTAAACTACTCTTTAGGAGTGGTTTTTTTTGTTAAGTAAAAAACAAAGGTTAATAAGATGCATAAGAGTGTGAGATTATAAGCGTCTAGTTTTTATATCAAGATTAACCTAGTATAGCCCAATTGGAGGGAAAGAATGAAAAATTTAAAAAGATTAAGGAAACGCAGAAGTAAAGTGCTAGTAGCTATAATGATGTCTATGCTTATAACACAAGGGTTATATTCAAGTGATAGCATAATTGTAAGTGCGCAAGAACAAACTGCGAATCATTCTAAAAACACAGTTAACCATAATCAAAAAAGAAATGTTATGTATTATGGAGACTGGTCAATTTGGGGAGGACAGGAAAACTTTTATCCAAAGGATATACCAGCAGATAAATTAACTCATTTGAATTTTGCTTTCTTAGATTTTGATTCAAATGGAAACTTAAAATTTACAGATAAAGATGCTGCTGTTGGAGCACCTGTAGGTCAAGATGGTGTTCAATGGGGAGCTGCTAATGCTGGTGTATTAAGTGCATTTCAAGAATTAAAAGCAAAAAATCCAAATTTAAAAATAGGAGTGTCTCTTGGAGGATGGTCAAAATCAGGTGATTTTTCTGAAGTAGCTGCAAATCCAGATAAAAGAGCAAATTTAGTTAAAAATGTACTGAAATTTATTGATTACACAAACATGGATTTTGTAGATATTGACTGGGAATATCCATGTGATGTTAGGCAACCTGATTTGGTAGACAACAAAAACGATGAAGGTACACCTAATGCAACTAAAGCAGATAAAGAAAATTATATAAAACTTTTACAAGAATTCAGAACAGAACTTGATAAACAAAGTAGCAAACTAAGTAAGGATTATGAACTATCTGTAGCAATACCTGCGCCTAAGAGCAAAGTCGATTTAGGCATAGATGCAGAAAAACTTTTCAACATTGTAGATTTTGCAAATATAATGACCTATGACATGAGGGGAGCATGGGATGAATATAGCGGTCATCAAACAGCGCTTTATCCAAACGAAAGTGACCCCATAAAGGGGAATAATTTATCAATAGATGAGACTGTTGATTACCTAGTAGATAAAGGCGCTGAAAAAGATAAAATTGTAATAGGGGCAGCTTATTATACTCGTGGATGGGATAAAGTTGAAAAAGGTAATAACAATTCTTTGCCAGGAATTTTTAACAAGGCTTCAATAACTACAAAAGATGCAGATCAGACACCATCAAGAGGAGCTATAAATGAAGCTCCATTAGCGTCAGGAGATGGAGGTCGCATGGGCGGAGTGTGGTCATACAGAAGTTTAGATAAATTAAAATCAAAGTATCCAGGACTAAAAGAATATTGGGATGATACAGCAAAAGCACCGTATCTTTATGATGAAAGTACTGGAAAGCTTTTTACATATGATAATGTAAAATCAATAACAGAAAAAACAAAATATGTAAATGATAATAACCTTGGAGGTATGATAGGATGGATGGCCTCTCAAGATGCTAAAACGGATTCTAGTAAAAGAGATGAATTGACAAAAGCATCTAAAGAGGGACTTTTTGGAAGTGGAAAATTACCACAAAATGAAATAACTTTTTCAAAATTAGATGTTAAAACATCAATAAGCCCGTATGAAGAACAATGGGGTGAAGATAAAAATGGATATGAGATAGCTATAAAAAATAATGAAGTATTAGAAGAGTCACAAGATGTTTTAGCCTCAGTAGAAAAAGGTGCTGAAACTATAAAAGCTCCTAAATTATATATAAAAAGTGATAAAGCTTTAAAATCAGGCGATCACATGGCTGGAAATGTCACTTATGAAAATGGGTACACAATAGTAGATTTACAGTCTGTTTGGGAAGGTAAAAACATAGAACCTGGAAAAACATATACTTTTAAATTAAAGGGAGATGCAAATATATCAGGAATAGATCTTGTTCAGAGGATGTCTGATAATGGGATAGATATGTATAGACAATCCATTCTAGATGATTCAGAAGTGAAACCTCCAGGAAATCAAGCTCCGGCAATAAATGGTGTAGATAATAAGACTATAAACATAGGGGATTCATTTGATAAATTAGCAGGGGTAACAGCTACGGATAATGAAGACGGAGATATAACAAATAAAATAAATGTTATTGGTTCTGTGGATACGAATAAAGAGGGTAGTTATAAGTTAGTCTATTCAGTTGAGGACAGCAAAGGTTCAAAAGTAGAAAAGGAGAGAGTTATAACAGTAGTAAAAAAAGGTGAGGAGCCATCACAAGATACATATGACCCCAATAAAATATACTTAGAAGGGGACTCAGTTATATTTAAAGGCGAAAAGTATATAGCTAAATGGTGGATAAAAGGAGAAGACCCAGACAAATCTCAAGCATGGGAAAAGGTAATAACTCCAAATGAAGATGGAACTATAGATTATTATGAAGGTATGATTTGCAATGGTGGAGAGTATGTAAAATATAATAATCACGTATATAAAGCTAAATGGTGGACAAATACAGTTCCAGGTAGTGATGCTTCTTGGGAATTTATAAAATAAATAATTATTAAAGGGGAGAATAAATATGAAACATTTAAAAAAATTAAATAAAAAAATAGTATTCACATTAATGGTATCTATGGTTATGGCATCAGGAATTTCAATGTATGATGGAATAAAGGTTAATGCACAAGAAAATAAGTCTACGAATATAAGTTATTCAAATAAGAGTGTTAATTTTGGAGTAGGGCAAGGTATTGAGTGGCCAACTCAAGTTAATGCACCTTATGTTGATATGGTTTCTTGGATAACAAAACAAGGGTATACAAATAATGGGACTGTAAATTTAAAAAGAATATCTGAAGATACAGGAGTAAAATTTTTTAATTTAGCATTTATACAATCAACAGGAAAAGTAGAAAATAATAAAGTAAAATGGGGATGGGGTGGATTTTCTGTTTTAAATGAAGACAATAATGACAATACGCAATATCAAGGTATAAAACAGTCAATTAAAGAATTAAGAGATATTGGAGGAGATGTAGTTGTATCATTTGGAGGAGTAAATGGAGAACCGATTTGGGCTACAACTCAAGATGAAAATATCTTATACAATACATATAAAGATATTGTAGATGGATATGGATTAACAAGAATAGATTTAGATATTGAAACACATGGAACACAAGGGGCCTTAGCAAATGCTAAAGCTATAAAGAAAATTCAAGATGAAACAGGAGTAGATGTAGTTTTAACATTACCTGTTTTACCAAGTGGATTAGTTTCGGATGGTTTAAATATTTTAGAAACTTATCTATCTCAAGGAGTAGATATAGAACTTGTAAATATAATGACTATGTGCTATGGAAGTGGAACTTTGTTACCTGGTGAAAATTATGGTACTGCTTCTGTAAGGGCTATTGACAATACTAAAAATCAAGTACAACAGTATTTTAAAAATTATGCAAATATATCTTTAACAGATAGCGAAGCATATAAAAAAGTAGGAACAACTTCATCTATTGGATTTGAAGGAGAAGCTCATCCTATATTTGGAACTGATTGGACTAAGTTAGTTGTAGATCACTCTATAGAAAAAGGATTAGGAATGACATCTTTCTGGTCAATGAATAGGGATGCTATGTTAGAAACTAACAGAGGGGTGACAAGTCAATATCAGTTTACAGATATATATAAAACTTTTGGAGAGGGTGCAGAACCAGGAGATCCTCAAAAGAATCAAGCACCTACATTACATGGAATAGACAATAAAACTATATATGTAGGAGATAAGTTTGACGAATTAGAAGGGGTAAGTGCTGCAGATAGAGAAGAAGGAGATTTAACATCTAAGATAAAAGTAGAAGGTAAAGTTGACACAACTAAAGCTGGAGATTACAAAATAAGTTACTCTGTAGCAGATAGTGAAGGTTTAACAACTAACAAACAAAGAACAATAACAGTTAAAGAAAAGCCAGATCCATCACAAGATACATATGATTCGAATAAAATATATCTAGAGGGAGATTCAGTTGTATTTAAAGGAGAGAAATATGTAGCTAAATGGTGGGTAAAAGGTGAAGATCCAGATAAATCTCAAGCATGGCAAAAAATAGTGACTCCAAACGAAGATGGAAGCATAGATTATTATGAAGGATTAGTTTGCCAAGGAGGAGAGCTTGTAAGATATAATGGGCACACATATAAAGCTAAATGGTGGACAAACACAACTCCAGGAAGTGATGATACTTGGGAGTTAATTAAATAGATAAACAAAAAATAGCTGAATAAATTTCAGTTATTTTTTTATGGTTAAATAAATTATAAATACTAAAAATTGTTAAAAACCTATGATACTTAATTATATAAATACAATATGTTTTGAGCATAAAAAATATTTTAAGCAACGGACGGAGTCGTTTGAGTAACGGGACACGAGTTTACCGAGTGGACGTTGACGACATGAAATTTGAGCGATATGAGCAAAGCGAATTTTTTACGCATACATCCTATAAATTAAAAATCTTTCACAACAATCTTTTTCATACAATCCATGAAGTTTGACCTCTTCATAAAGTAAAAATCCAGTGTTATTTTCTAGAAAATATATATAATCTTCTGAAGGATAATATAGTATTAAATCTACTACTCTTGGAGTTTTTTCATAAGAGTTTAAAATATTATTTACTATTTTTCTAAAGATAGTAACTGAAAATGGATTGAAAAAATAGAATTTGTTTTCTACAGCTTTAATTTGGTAATCTTGACCTAAAATACAATTAAAATCTATTTGACTAGAAAGTCGCTTATGCTTGTCTAAGTAATTTTCTTTATTGATTAGGCAATCCTGATAATAAGTTTCATCCATTTCTATACCTGTAGCATTACATTTGAAAAAACTATTAAGATAGAATATAAGTCTGCCTTTGCCGCATCCAAAATCAACTACATTATCCGTTTTATCCATAGTGTATGTTTTAAATAATATATCAAGTGCGATATATGACGTAGCTTGATATGGGTGGTAGTGTGTAACACTAGAATCCCAAAGTTTCTCACCCATAGTATTTATGTTTAATAAATCTTCATAAAATTTTTCATCCATAAAACTTCCTCTTTCAAATTTAGTTAAATTTTAAAATCAAAACACAAATAACATTATACATAATATTTATAATATTATGCACATGACTTTTAGTTTTTGTAGATTTTATGTATAATATAAGAGTAATATATAAATTAAAAATTGTGAACGGCGATTTTTATAAAGTTTATTATACAATAGGAGGGATTAGATGGTTAAATTAATAGCAACGGATATGGATGGGACATTACTAAATAGTAATCATGAAATTCCAAAAGATTTTAAAGACACTATAAGGGCTTTAAAAGAAAAAGATGTAATGTTTGCTATATCTACAGGAAGAAACTATTTAGATATATCTTATCAATTTGATGATTATAAAAAGGAACTATTATTTATTTGTGAAAATGGAACAGGAATATACTATAAAGATGAATGTATATATTCAAAGTTTCTGGAAAAGGATACCATAAAACAATTGGTAGAACTTGGGCGTGAAGTAGAGAATGCATATCCTATGTTATGCGGGACTAAGGGGCTATATTTAGAAGATGAAGAAGCTTTAAAACAGTTAAATATACTTTTCCCTATGAATGTGCCAGTTACAAAGGTAGATTCATTATTAGATGTGGAAGATGGAATATTTAAAGTTAATATGTTTGATTTAACTGATGCCGAAACTAACAGCTATGAAATATTTAAAAATGCGAATATCGAAGGAGTAACATTAACTCCTTCAGGAAGATATTGGTTAGACATATCTAGTTTTGGAACAAATAAAGGACTTGCAATTAAAAAAGTGCAAGACATGTTTGATATAGATTATAAAGAAACTATGGTCTTTGGTGATCATTTAAATGACTTAGAGATGATGAAGAGCGCTTATTATAGTTATGCGATGAAAAATGGTCATGAAGATGTAAAAGAGATTGCGAACTTTGAAACTAAATACACAAATGAAGAATGTGGTGTAACGAAGACTATAAAAGAAGAAGTTTTACAAGCTAAGGAACTAGCATAATATAAATTAAAAATAATGAGGGTTATTTAACCCTCATTATTTTTTTGTATCGTAAGGTTTTATATTTCTATAACCGATAGTTGGCAACCTTCTCACCTATCTTTTAGTATAGTATGTATTATATTTAACGAAATTTTACATGGAATAAATATTAAAAAGTATTATAAGACAGGAGA
>NZ_LBBT01000049.1 GCF_001006285.1 Paraclostridium benzoelyticum | reverse complement strand
TGTACTGAGACCCAAAAGTTGGACTTTATACAGGAATGAAAATTCATTCCTGTATTTTTTGTTTTATGCAATTTTAGATTCATAGTCAATTCTATATTTAACAGGGCTACGCCAATTTAATTTTTCTTTAATTCTATTGTTATTATAGTAGTAAATATAATCTGTTATAGCTATCTCTAATTCATTAAAACTTTTATATATTTTTCCATAGTACATTTCCTGTTTCATTACTCCAAAGAAATTTTCCATAGGAGAATTATCAAGACACGTACCTTTTCTAGACATACTTTGGAATATTTTATTATTCTTAAGTGTTTTTCTATACAAATTCATTTGATATGCCCAACCTTGATCCGAGTGAAAAGTTCTTCTATAAGGGCAATCTTTTGTAACATCGATAGATTTATTTAATGCATCATTGATAGCCTTAAAATTAGGTTTATTTGATATACTGAATGATAAAATTTCTCCATTAAACATATCTAAAAATGGATCAAGATAAGCCTTTTTTATAATTAATTTACCATTTTCATCTGTAGTATATATTTTAAATTCCGATGTATCTGTTGTTATCTTCTGATGAGGAATTGATGTTTTAAATCTTCTATTTATTTTATTATTTTCTATTTTTCCAATTGTACCTTTATATGAATTATATTTACGTGATTTATGAGAAAATGCAATGCATTTAAGGTCTAATTTTTTCATAATACGTCTAACTTTCTTTTGATTAATAACTATGCCCATATCTTTTAATGTAGCTGTAATTCGGCGATAGCCATATCTTCCATTATGTTCTTGAAAAACTAATTTAATTTTTTCTTCAATATTTTCATCTGGATTTTCACTATCAAATCTCTTTTGCCAATACATATATGTTGATTTAGGAAATTTAGTAGCTTCAAGAAGAGTGGATAGTTTAAATTCCTTGCGAAGATCATAAATTACTTTTGATTCGTATCGGTTTTTAACCTTTCGGGAACATTCATTCCTGAAGCACGCAGCTTTTTTAAAAATGCAAGCTCCGCTTTTAACAGTGTATTTTCATATTCTAACTCTTGTTCTCTTGTTAACTTTTTTTCTTTTTTAGTGTTTTTGTTCATGGATGGTTTCCCCTTCGTTCTAGACAAGGCATCTATACCATCATTTAAAAATTTCTGTTTCCATGCTGATATAAGTGAACTATTGTTCATTTTAAAATGGTTAGCGACCTCTTGTGCACTAGATTTAGTTATTAACATATAGTTTATAACATCTAGCTTGAACTGTACAGTATAGCAGGTATCTCTATTTTTTCTTTTTAGCCCATCTTCACCTAATATGTTATAGGCATTTACCCATTTTTGAATTTGGCTATTATTATGAATTCCATATTTTTTTGATAGTGAAAGAAATCCGCCTTCTCCATTTAAATAAGATTTAACAACTTTTAGTTTAAAACTAAAATCGTATTTAGTCATATAAAAACACCCCAATCATTAGATTTTTAGTCCAACAATTGGGGCGCAGTACATTTACTAGTAACTTTTTTTATAAAAATTTTTTCACGCGATTTAGATTGAGTGCAAACTATGATATTATTAACTTAATAGTAAAAAAATGGGAGGAATAATATGATTTCAAAAGAAGTAGCCTCTAAAGTATTATCAAAGTGTTTGATAACAGGTGGAGATTTTGCAGAAATATTTGAAGAAGATACGATAAGTAATTCAATAGGTATAATAGATAACAAAGTTGAAAATGCACTAGGTGGACGAAGTTATGGAATAGGAATTAGGATTTTTAAAGGATTGAAAAGTGTTTATGCATACACTAATGACAATTCGATTTCTTCATTATTAGATACAGCGTATAAAGCAGCACTAGCACTAGGAAGTTTAAATGAAGAAAAAACTATAGTATTAAATAATAGTATAAAGTACAAAGATATGCATCCTATAAAATTATATCCAAATTTAATAGATTATAAAGATAAAATAAAAGTAATGAAGGAAGCATATAAAAGTGCAAAAGATTATAGTACAGATATTTCACAAGTAAATGTAACTTATTTAGATAAAGATCAAAAGGTACTAGTAGCCAATACTGAAGGAATATATGTAGAGGATAGACGTATAAGAACTAGACTTGGTATTAGTGCTATTGCATCAAAAGGAAACGAAAATCAAACTGGATTTGAAGGTCCTGGAAGGGCTATGGGATTTGAAATGTTTGAAGAAGTAGATCCCGAATATTATGGTAAAGAAGCTGCTAGAACAGCATATACTATGTTACATGCCAAAAACTGCCCTGCAGGTAAAATGCCTGTTGCAATAGATAATGGATTTGGGGGAGTAATATTCCACGAAGCATGCGGACACTCATTAGAAGCTACATCAGTAGCAAAAGGAAACTCTGTATTTTCTGGGAAGTTAGGTGAACAGATTGCATCTTCAAAAGTTACAGCAATTGACGATGGAACATTAGCTAACCACTGGGGGTCTAGCAATGTAGATGATGAAGGAAATTTAACTCAAAAAAATACATTGATTAAAAATGGTATTTTAAATTCATATATGATAGATAAGTTAAATGGAAGAAGAATGAATATGGAAGCTACAGGAAGTTCTAGAAGACAAAGTTACAAGTATGCACCAACTTCAAGAATGACAAATACATACATAGCAGCTGGAGAAGATAAAGAAGCAGATATAATAAAATCAATTGATAATGGACTTTATGCAAAAAAAATGGGTGGAGGATCTGTGAATCCAGTAACAGGTGAGTTTAACTTTGCAGTAGCTGAAGGTTACCTTGTTAAAAATGGAGAGATTAAAGAACCTGTAAGAGGAGCAAGCTTAATTGGAAAAGGTAGTGAAGTACTTATGAATATAGACATGGTGTCTGATAACCTAAAGCAAGCTCAAGGTATGTGTGGTTCATCTTCAGGTAGTATACCAACAAATGTGGGTCAGCCTATGATAAGAGTTAAAGAAATTACTGTAGGCGGAAGATCGGAGGAGTAATTATGGAATTTAATATATTTAAAGATCAATTATTTGAAAGAGCTAAGCAAGAAGGTTTTACCGATTGCGAAGTTTATTATTCTGATGGAGAAAATATAAGTATATCTGTTTATGAATTTGAATTAGAAAAATATAATATTGATAAGTATATAGGTCTTTCATTTAGAGGATTAATAAATGGTAAAATGGGATATTCGTATACTGAAATTTTAGATGAAGAAGCCATAGATATGTTAGTGAAAAAGGCAAAAGAAGGAGCTGTATCTATAGAAAATACAGATGTGCAGTTTATATATAAAGGTGATGAAAGTTATAGTGAGGTTAAAACTTATTCAGAAAAACTAGAAAACATAGATCCAGCTGAATTGATTGAAATAGCTATAGATTTAGAGAGACAAACAAAAAATTACAGTGATAAGGTTATTAATTTAAGTGGATGCAAAGTATCATACAGTTCATCAAGAAGCTTAATTAGTAATACAAAAAATCTTAATTTAAGTAACAAGAGTAATTTACTTATGGCATATGTAATTCCAGTTATAGAAGATAGTAATCAAAAGCAAGATGGAATGGGATATCAATTAGTTGAAGATATAAAAGATATAGATACTAAGAAAATTGCATCAGATGCAGTAAATGAAGCATTTTCTAAAATTGGGGCTAAATCTATAGAATCAGGCAACTATAAAACTATAATAAATAATGAAGCTATGTCATCTTTACTTGAAACATTTAGTGATGTATTTAGTGCAGAAAGTGCTCAAAGAGGAATGTCATTACTTAAAGATAAAGAAGGTAGTAATATAGCTTCTGATATTGTTACAATAGTAGACAATCCATTATTAGACAATGGATTATCATCAACACCATTTGATGATGAAGGAGTTGCAACCTATAAAAAAGATATAGTTAAAGATGGAAAACTAATAACTTTACTTCATAACCTAAAAACTGCACACAAAGCAAATACAAAAACTACAGGAAATGGGTTTAAGTCATCGTACTCATCAGTTGTAAGTGTTGACCCAACAAATTTCTATATAGAAAAAGGAAATTTAACTTTCGAAGAACTTGTAAAACACGTAAATGAGGGTATAATAGTAACTGACTTTGCAGGTCTTCACTCAGGGGCAAATTCAATTACAGGAGATTTTTCTTTAGCTGCAAAAGGATATTATATAACAAATGGAGAAAAATCTTATCCTATAGAACAAATAACTGTGGCAGGAAACTTTTTTGAATTAATTAAAGATATTGAAAATATAGGAAATGATTTGAAATTTCCATTAAGTAATATAGGATCACCATCTGTTGTAGTTAAATCTCTATCTATAGCAGGTAAATAAAATAAAAAAAGCACTTAATTTAATAAGTGCTTTTTTTATAAAAATATATGGGATTACTTTGAATCACTTATGATTTTTCTTAAAGTAGTAGAAGAATTATAAGCAACTGAAAAAGCACTTACAGCATTTACTAAATCATCTTGGTTTTCAGTTTTTAAGAAGTCTTCAGATTTTATTAAAGATACTTTATAAAAACTTAAAATGGCCTTAATAGCTAGAACGGTTGTATCATCTTTCGTTGGTACTGTAGATGATTTTGAATTTAAGTTTTTAATTAATGAATCTAAAATTCTAATTTGTTGTTTTGCAGAATCTTCGTTAAGTTCATCTTTTAATATAGTATTAATAAGCATATACATATTATTATCTATTAAGTCTAAATCTTTAATTAAGTCTTGCGAGATAGAACTAGGTGTTAAACATTCAAATGCTGAAACAAAATTTAAATTACAAGTTAAAATAGTTAAAGTCATGATTATTATAATTTTAATTTTTTTAAAGTTCATATGTCCACCTCTTTTTTATAGTGCATGTATATTTAAATATTTTTGTAGTAGTAAAAGTATTAAAGTATCTAGGAAATAAACTATAAAATTTATTAAATATTATATGTAAATATCAAAAAATATAATGCTGTAAAACCTTAACAAATTATAGTGTTTATATGGAAATTTTTATGAATAAATAAAAATACAATGAATATATATATTAAAA
>NZ_LBBT01000048.1 GCF_001006285.1 Paraclostridium benzoelyticum | reverse complement strand
TTTCTATTTTTCAAAATTAATATAAAAAGCAACTTTTATACTCTATTAAGCTCATGTCATAAAATCAGTAGAATTTAGTGATATAATTAAAGTAATATTTCTTACTTTATATATATGTGAAAAATAATTAATAGAAATTTTTCATAAGGGGGAAAGCAAATGAGAAGAAAATCTATATAAAAAATAACTTACAAATTTTGAATAGGGGTGATTAGTATATTTATGGAAAATTTTAAAAAAATATTTATTTCTTTAATAACAAATCCAATATTGATACTTTTATATTGGACATTTTGTTATGAATTATCTTCATTATGCATGTATGGAAGGATGAATAATAATATTTATATCTTTTTTATATGCCTATTATTGATAATATGTATAGTTTTATTTACTATATTTAAAGTCACAAAAAACAAATGCTATAAGTATAGTAAAACAATTAAATTTAAATACATTTTTATTGTAATTATTTTAACGATAACATCATTTTATGGAGTTAAAATATACAAGAGCTCAGTAAATTATGGAGGAAAGTTATCTTGGGTTATAGAACGATTAAAAAGTGAAAGAAAAGTAAAGTTTGAAAATAATAATATATATGAAGATGGTGTTGGAGGCATATTTGAAGACATTAATAAAAAATATAAGTTGCCAAAAGAATTGTATATGTCAGATAACTTTTCATTAAAATTTAAATCAGATGGAACAATTACATCTTTTGATACATTTATATATGGTAAAGATGATAAAGGGAAAGAAAAAAGTTATTTAATAACCTATGATAAAAATAAGTCTAAGGATATTACATTAATTTTAAATGGTTATGCTGATCCTAAATATAACTATGATAAATTATTAAACCCATTAATCGAAACAGTTAAAGTTATTCCGGTTAAGGAAACTGTTGATAAGTGGAATCAAGATAATTATGGATTAGTTTACTATGGAAAAAGAAATTGGGGATATAATTCTGATGGAATTATCAATATCAATGAAAAGGGAGAACTATCAGGTATTGAGCAAACAGATTCTAAAATTGTGGGATACACTGTATCTTTATTTACTCCAGGAAACGAAGGAATAACTCCTGCTAGATATAATTTAGTAAACAATTCAAGTTGGAGTAAATCATGTTTACTTCCTCAGCCAGAAGATTATGAGCAGGAATCATCAGGAGCAGATAAAAGTAAAGAAGAATTTTATCTAACGAAAGAAGTAGGCTATAAAGCTAATTTAGTAGATAAAGCATTAGGAAGTAGTTTATATTCACTTAGTAAGACTACAGATTCGGGAAAAATATGGGAAGTTGTAAATGAAAATCCTTTTAATGGGACGATTGGAAGTGTTGGAGGAATTAAGTTTATAAATGATAATATTGGATTTATAACTACGATAAGACCTTCTGGTACCGAAGGATCATTATATAGAACAGATGATGGAGGTCTATCTTTTAACCTGGTAGAGTACCCTATACAGGAAGTAACACTAGATAATGGAGGAGTCATAGAGCCATTTGATATGCCAGGTATACCTTATGAGAAGGATGGAGTTTTATATATGTCAATTGGACAAGGTCCAGATGGAGATTATAAAGGAAATACTGAAGCTCTTTATAAATCAAAAAATCAAGGTGAAACTTGGGAATTTGTAAAGCTACATTAAAAAAGTATATTATGAATTTAAGAAAAACGTACTTATTAATAAGTACGTTTTTTATTCAAAAAAAATTAAAATTTGAAAGATAAAAATTATATAAGGGATATTTTAAAATAGAGTGGTTAATATATGACTATAAAGTAGAAAAGTAAAAATAGCATAAATTTAATTATTTATATCTACTTTATACTTGTAAAAATAAATAAAAAATTACTTTATTTTAAGGAGTGACTTTTATGGTACATGAAAATGGTAATGATAATAGCATAATGAGATGGATAGGAAGATTTCTATTAGTTGCAGTTATTTTAGTTATAACATCATTTGTAACACCAGGATTTACAATACAGGGTATATGGTCATTTTTATTAGCTGCTGTTGTAATTTCAGTATTAGACTATGTAGTAGAAATGTTTATGGGAGTAGATGCATCTCCTTTTGGAAAAGGAATAAAAGGATTTTTAATAGCAGCAATAATAATATATGCAGCTCAATTTTTAGTACCTAATATGGGTGTATCTATTATAGGGGCTTTATTAGCAGCTGTAGTTATAGGAATTTTAGATGCTATATTTCCTGCGAAAGCTATGTAAATAAAATATTAAAATAAAAAGTACTAACTACCGTAGTTAGTACTTTTTATTTTAATATAAATAGTTTTAAATAAAACTTTTTGTTTCAACCTTGTTTATGGTGGTATATAATAAAAGGTAAGATAGTTTTATTTAAAACTAATAAAAAGGGGAGATCTTATGAAAAATTTAAATTTTATAGAAAATTTAATGATTATACACCATTTTACGAAAAATGTATTTAAATACTCATCAATAAAAGAATTAGATTCTAATCTTAATGAAACACATGCAAAAATTTTACTATTTGTTCATAAACATGAACATAAACAAATGAGTAAAATTAATAAATTTATAGGTATTCAAAAAGGTGCATTCACAACATCAGTGGATATTTTAATTGATAACGGATATGTAGTAAAAGTTAAATCAAAAAAAGATAAGAGATTTACAAATTTAGAATTAACTCAAAAAGGTGAACAAATTGCAGTTGAGTTAGAAGAAAATTTATATAAAAGTATAAATAACATGTTTGATGATATGGAAAATGAAGAAAGAAAAGAAATAAATGAAGCTTTAAATACACTATCAAAATTTTGTATAAAAAATAGAAGAAAGTGACAAATAGGAGGGCAAGATGGAAGATAAAAAAATTAGACTTTTAAGAGATGAAAAAGTTTCAAAAGCTATACTTAAATTATCAATACCTATGGTTATGGGTATGATGATTCAAGTTTTATATAATTTAGTAGATACTTACTTTATAGGGATGTTAAATGATGCAAATCAATTAGCGGCAGCAAATATATCTCTTCCTGTATTTATGATGCTTATGGCTATTGCAGGAATTATAGGATCAGGATCGTCTTCATATATATCAAGATGTTTAGGAAATAAGGATTATGAAGAAGCGAATAAGACTATATCGATAGCGACTGGTATTTTGATTATAATGAGCATAATTGTTATGATAGCTGGAATATTTATGTCTCCTAATATTGCAAAAGGACTAGGGGCAAATGATGCTACTTTTAATTATACTTATAAGTATATATTTATAATGTTTATTGGAGCAATTCCTGTGATGTGTAGTTATGCATTAGGGCAACTTTTAAGATCAGAAGGAAATATAATGCAATCTGTAATAGGTCTTACATTAGGAACTGTTGTAAATATAGTTTTAGATCCAGTTTTTATATTTGGACTTAAGATGGAGATAACTGGAGCTGCAATAGCAACTATAATAGGTCAAACATCCACTTTACTTTACTTTATGTATGCATTTTTAAAAGGAAAAACTACTTTAAAAATAAATTTAAAGAAATTTAAATATGATAAAAATATATTTAAAGAAATATTTACAATAGGAGTTCCTGCATCACTAAATCAAATGTTAATGGGTGTAGCAACTGTTATTGTAAATAATATAGCAGTAGGATATGGAACATTAACTGTTGCAGGCATGGGAGTTGCTATGAAAATAATGACTATAGGAACATTTGTATTTATGGGATTCTCTGCTGGATGCCAACCATTAGTTGGGTATAATTATGGATGTAATAATATTCCTAGAGTTAAAGAAATTATTAAAAAAGGTATAATAATAACTTCTATAATAGGATTAAGTTTAGCTTTAATATTTGGGGTATTTGCTAATTCTTTAATAGAATTATTTACAAGTGAACCTGAGGTTATAAACAAAGGAACTATCATACTTAGAGCTCTAATTATATCACTTCCTTTTGTAGGAGGTCAGATGATATCTACAACTTCAGCTCAATCTATGGGTAAAGTTGTTGTAGCATTTATATTATCTATATCAAGACAAGGATTATTATATATGCCTCTTTTGATTATATTAAACAAAGTATTTGGTTTTTCAGGATTTATTTATGCTCAACCTATAACTGATATGATTATGTTAACATTCTCATCTGTTTTATTATTTAAGGTGATGCCTAAAGAGAATAATAGTTACGAATTAAAAGAAGAGCTTTAATCAAACAAAATGCTATAGCAGGAACAGGGGTATGTTGTGGGAATTAGATGTAAAAAATACCAAATAGATAATAAAAGAATATAAATAGATTAAAAATGGTTATGCTATAAATTTTTATAGCATAACCATTTTAATTAACTAGTAATAATAAGGGCTAGAGATTATAGATAATGTTAATCCAAAAAATGCTAGTATAAATAATAATATAGGCACTAAGAAAGTTAAAACAATTGGTAATACTAAGTTAGTTCCACCTTTAGATAATAGTACTCTATGTTTTATATCTTCTTTAAGCCCATCCACAGAACTTAATTGTTTTTGTACATATTTTAAATATAAGCTATTCCCATATAAGCCGCATACAATATTTGTACCTATATTTAAAATCCAACCTAAGAATGGTATGCAAGCAAATATTATATTAGCTATTATTAGCCCTACTCCATATCCATACATTTTTCTATAGAATAGCCAATTTGATGTAAAAAAGAATGATGCCCAGTTCCAAGATGTACTTTTTTCTAATTCTTGCATTTCTTTGAATTTGGGTATGTAATACTCAGTATTTTTTTGAATGAAATTTATCATATCATCATTTTCCCAATCTGCCTTTAAAGAGCCATCCCCACTTATATCAGTGAACTTTTTATAAGTTTTATTGTTAGTAATAGTATCTTTAATATTTGTGGTAGCATCTTTTATTGAATCTTCAATAGATTTTAAGCTATTTCCACAGTTCGAACAAAACTTATCTGATGACAAATTTTTATGTCCACATTTAGAACAAAATACAGTTTCATTATTTTTTTCCATTGTACTCCTCCTTATAAAATTTATTTTCGACCTAAAAATTAAATAATTTCCCCTATAAAATATATTTCACAGGATAATAACATTATTAGACCTATGTTAACAAAACAGTTTAGATTATAATACAAAAATTTATTATTTTCAATGATAGATAACCATAAAATGGAATTATAAATTTAATATGAATATTATTTAATTAAAAACTACAAAGTAAAGAAGATTGACTATTTACAGTTTGGGGTATTAGAATAATCTTATATTAAAGGAAAGGATTAAAGTATGAAAAAAATATTTAAATTATTAAGCTTATCAATTTGTATTTTATTGATGGGAGCATTTTTTATGGGATGCAGCAAAGATTCATCTAAACAAATAAGTTTTCTTAATTATGGAGAAAATATAGACAAAGAAACAGTAAAAGAATTTGAAAAAAAATATGGCATAAAGGTTAATGTTGAGACATTTGACGATATGGAAACAATGTATCAAAAAATTAGCAAAGGTGGAGTTAAATACGATGTTATTTTAGTATCGGATGCTTTAATGCCAAGGATGATTAAAAAAGGACTTATACAAGAATTAAATAAAGACAATATACCTAACATATCTCAAATGGATAAAGATTATTTAAATCTTCAAATAGATCCAGGAAATAAATATTCAGTACCTTATATGTTTGGAACAGTAGGTCTTATTTATAACAAAGATGTAGTTAAGGAAAAAGTGGATAGTTGGGATATTTTATGGGATGAAAAATATAAAGATAAAGTATTTATGTTTGATACTTATAGAGATACTATGGGAGCTGCTTTAAAGAAACTTGGATACTCTTTAAACTCGAAAAATCCAAAAGAAATAGAAGAGGCTAAAGAATTGTTGATAAAACAAAGAGAAACAGTAAATCCTATATATGGTGTTGATAATGGAACTACAATGATTCCATCAGGTGAGTCTGATATAAATATGATATGGTCAGGAGAAGGATTAAATCTTCAAGATGAGAATCCTAATTTAGTTTATGTAGTTCCTAAAGAAGGAGCAAATTTCTGGATAGATAGTTTATGTATACCTAAAAATGCTGAGAATGTTGAAGGAGCAGAGAAATTTATAAACTTTGTTAGTGATAAAGAAAGTGCGTTGAGAATAGCTGATGAAATCGGATACACTACTCCAAATAAAGAAGCTAGATTAGCTCAACCTGATAATGTAAAAAACAACCCAAATGCATATATGCCTAAAGAAGTAATGGATAGATGTGAAATTTATGAAGATTTTCCAATGGATATTAAAAAAATATATGATAATGCATGGGTAAATATAAAATCAGATAATTAATAAAAAAGATCTTTAAAAGATCTTTTTTTTTATTAATTATATTATTGCTAAATTTAATTTTATGTAAATCTAAAATAGATATTTTCTATAGAAATTTTAATTAGGGTAATAGATTTAAAAATAAAAAAATGATATAATTTACTAAAAATTACCAAAATAAGCAAAGGATTGCGAGGAGACAAAATGGCATATAAATGGACTGATGATTTACTAACTGGTAATATACAAATTGATACAGAACATAAAGAATTAATAAAAGCAATAAATGATTTATTAGAAGCTTGTAGTAAAGGTAAGGGTAGAGCTGAATTAGAAAAGACAGTGAAATTTTTATCTTCTTACACTAGAACGCATTTTGGACATGAAGAAGTTTTACAGAAAAAATACAATTATCCTGATTACAATAATCATAAAAAGTATCACCAACATTTTATTGATACTGTTGATAATGTACAGAAAAAGCTTTTAGCAGAAGGCCCAAGTATTGTTTTAGTGGGTGAAATTAATAGTAAGGTTGCTAATTGGATAATTAGTCATATAAAAAGAGAAGATGTAAAGGTTGCCGCGCATATAAGAAATAATTCTAAATAATTAAAAGGAGGGTGTATTATTAAAACATATATCCTCCTTTTTCATTTATTTTATCAGTTTATATTATGTAAGTTTGCATAGTGATATAATATTAAAAAATGATTTAGATAACAAAACGGAGGATTATTTTATGGATAAACAATTTACGAGCTTAAGTAATGGAGTAAAGATACCGCTTGTAGGATTTGGTACATACAAGTCAGGTAATGATGAAGATACATCTGAAATAGTAAAGAATGCTCTGGAAATAGGCTATAAAATGATAGATACAGCTTCATTTTATGGGAATGAAAAAGGTATAGGTAAAGGCATAAAAGAGAGTGAAATAGATAGAGAAGAAATATTTTTAGTAACAAAGCTTTGGAATGAAGATCATGGATATGATAGCACTATTAAAGCTTTTAATAAATCGTTAAAGAATTTAGATGTAGATTATATAGATTTATACCTAATTCATTGGCCAAATAAATTAAATGCTGAAACATGGAAAGCTTTTGAATATTTATATTCTATAGGAAAAGTTAAAGCTATAGGAGTTTGTAATTTTAAAGCAAATCACTTAGAAGAGTTAAAAAAGATTGCAACTATAATGCCAATGATAAATCAAGTGGAGATGCATCCGTTTAGCATTAAAAGTGAAATGATCAGCTATTGTAAAGAAAATGATATTCAAGTGATTGCATGGAGTCCTATAAGCAGAGGAAGAATATTTTCGAATGATTTAATGATTAACTTAGCAGAGAAATATAATAAAACAATAGCACAAGTAGTATTGAGATGGCATATTCAAAAAGGAGTTATACCTATTCCAAAATCATCAAATGAAAATAGGATAAAAGAAAATATAGGAATTTTTGACTTTGAAATTTCTAATGAAGATATTATAAAAATTGACTTATTGAATGAAGGATATGACGTATCTGTATCTAAACCCCCTATGAATACAACATATAATGATTAAATATATTTTGACAAGATTATTTCCCGGGACAAGTATAAATTTGAGTAATAAAAAATATGAAACTCTATATAGAGTTTCATATTTTTTAGTATATATTTTATAAAATATATATTTAATTATC
>NZ_LBBT01000047.1 GCF_001006285.1 Paraclostridium benzoelyticum | reverse complement strand
ATAAAATTATAGATAAAAATTAGTTATAAGTTAGTTTTAACTATGTTGTAATTAAGAATTTATATAAATAAGCTTAGAATTAAGTGAAAATAAGGGTTACAGATAATAATAAATATGTAAGCGACATGCTTACAATTAATAATAAAAAAGAGGACTCTTAAGAATGAGCTCTCTTTTTTATTACATTTATATAGTAGTTATTATTCTAGATTTGAAAAATCTTTCTTGAAACTCAACTAGTGAGTAAATTTGATCCTTATTAATAAATATATTTAACTTTAATTATCCTCTAAATCTAGTTTTAAGGGATACTTGAAGTGATAATCTAATCATTGTCTAATCTTATTATATTCATTTGCTCATTACCTTCTTGAACTTGTTTTGCTGCATTTAAAGTTAAAGAA
>NZ_LBBT01000046.1 GCF_001006285.1 Paraclostridium benzoelyticum | reverse complement strand
ATAAAAGTAGAATTTAATATTTAAATATATGCACTTATATAAAAAATTTATTTATCTATGTAAAAAGGCTACCTTGTAAGGTAGCCTTCTCATGAATCCTAGGTGTCTAATTTACTACTTATTTCCCAGACATTTGTCTTTCTGCCATCTCTACTAGCTTTTTAGTCATGTATCCACCTACATATCCGTTTTGTCTAGCAGTTAAGTTTCCTTTATCTACTGATTCATAGTTAGATAAACCTAACTCATTAGCTATTTCTAGCTTCATTTGATTTAATGCTGCTTTAGCTTCTGGAACGGCTTTTTTAGTTGACATAGTAAATTTCCTCCTTAAAGTTATAAGATGTCTCAACAAGTTTTTTAAAAATCTTGTTGTTGGTATTAATTTAACCAATGTCCAAAATTATATTCATATTTTTAAAAATTTTTTTATTTA
>NZ_LBBT01000045.1 GCF_001006285.1 Paraclostridium benzoelyticum | reverse complement strand
ATGATATAATGATTTGATGGAGAGGAGGGAACTTCTTATGGAAACTATTAAAGATTATTTGGAAAAACTTGGAATAGACAATACTATTTTAAACAAACAATTAGCAGATGTAGATGTAACAAAAATAATATACTTTAAGGAAGAAAGAATAATATATATATATTTATCTTCAAAAAATATAATAAGCTACATATATACAGACATGCTAAGGGAAGAAATTAAGAAAAAACTTGATTACTTTAGTGATGTAAAAGTTAAAGTAAGATATATTAAATTAGAAAAACAAAAAACAAAAGATATTATAAAAAAATATTGGTCAAATATATTACACATATTAATTAATTTATGTCCATCGCTAAGTGGATGGGTGAAAAAAGTTGAGTATATGTGTATAGATGACACCTTAAAAATAAAGTTACCATCAGATTTGTTTTATAGAAGACTTATAAATCAAAATGCTATACAGGTTTTAAAAAATGTATTGGCAGAGGAAGCTGGAATCGAAATAGACATAGTTTTTGAAAAATCTGTCAACAGAGGTCCTGATGTAGAAAAGCTAATTATGAAAAATGATAATTTAGTTGAACAAATGGTAAAAGAAAGAATAGCGGAATCGTTAGAATTAGAAGATGAAAATGAAGTTGAAAGTAATGAAGATATAGGAGCTTTATCAAAAGAAGAATATATTTATGGAGAAAATGTAAATGCTCCAGTTGAAAAAATAAATAGATTAAATCCTAACTCAGGAACTATGTGTATAATAGGTGAAGTTTTTGATGTTGAATTAAAAGAGCTGAGAAATGGTAAAGTTCTTTTAATAGCAGCAGTGACAGATTATACAAGTTCAATAAGCTGTAAACTGTTTTTAAATGATATGAATAAAGATAAAGTTATAGATTCAGTAACTAAAGGTGCATACCTAAAAATAAAAGGTGATGCACTTTATGATAACTATCAGAGAGAACTAACTATGACTATAAGTGGTATAAAACAAGAAGTTAAAGAAGAGCGTATAGATAAGTCAGATGTTAAAAGAGTTGAGCTTCATGCCCATACTCAAATGTCATCAATGGATGCTATATGCTCAACTAAAAAATTAGTTGAGAGAGCTGCAAAATGGGGACATCCAGCAATAGCTATAACAGACCATGGAGTGGTACAAGCATTCCCAGAGGCTATGGATGCTGCTAAGAAACATGGCATAAAAGCTATTTATGGTGTTGAGGGATACTTAGCAGAAGATGAAGTTCCTATAATAAAAGACCCAAATGATAAAGAATTATCTCAAAGTTTTGTAGTATTTGATATAGAAACTACAGGATTTTCTAATACAAATGATAAGATAACTGAAATTGGTGCAGTTAAAATAGAAAATTTTAAAGTTGTAGATAGATTTAGTGAGTTAATAAATCCTGAAACAGATATATCTTATAAAATACAGGAATTAACAGGAATTACTAATGATTTAGTAGCTGATAAACCGACTATAGAGGCTATACTACCTAAGTTTTTAGAATTTGTAGGTGATGATGTTTTAGTTGCGCATAATGCAGATTTTGATATGGGATTTATATCTCAAAAAAGTAGAGAACAAGGTCTAGAGTTTAAAAATAAGAGTATAGACACTTTAACTTTAGCTAGGGTTTTATTACCACAATTAAAAAGACATAGGTTGAACCTTATTGCTAAAGCATTAGGAATACCTCTTTTAAATCACCATAGAGCAGTAGACGACGCAGAGGCAACCGCTCATATATTTATAAAGTTTTTAGAGATGCTTAAAAAAGAAGGTGTTGAAAAGTTAAGTGATGTAAATGAAAAGCTTGGAGGCCTTGACTATACAAAAATTGCAACAAATCATATAACTTTGCTTGCTAAAAATTATACTGGATTAAAAAACTTATATAAGATTGTATCAGATGCACATGTAAATCACTTTTACAGAGCTCCTAGGATACTAAGAAGTGTATTAGAAAAGCATAAAGAAGGCTTGATAATAGGGTCTGCCTGTGAAGCAGGACAAGTATTCGCAGCTGTTAAGAAAAATTTACCAGACGAAGAAATAGAAAAGATAATAGATTTATATGACTATATAGAAGTTATGCCAATTGATAACAATAGATTCATGATTGAAAAAGGTGAAGTTAAAGATGAAGAAGAATTAAGGGATTTAAATAGAAAACTAATAAATGTAGCTAAGAAATTTAATAAAGTACCAGTAGCTACAGGAGATGTACATTTTTTAGATAAGCATGAGGCTGTTCTAAGAAAAGTTTTAAAAAATTCTCAAGGATTTAAGGTAGATGAAGAAGAGACATATCTTCATTTTAGAACGACAGATGAGATGTTAGAAGAATTTAGCTATTTAGATCCAGTAGAAGCATACGAAGTAGTTGTAGCAAATACTAATAAAATAGCAGATATGATTGAAGATATAAAACCGATTCCCGATGATACATACCCACCTGTAATAGAAGGGTCTGATGTAGAACTTAGGGAAATGTGCTATGAAAAGGCAAAAAGGATTTATGGAGATCCTATGCCAGAAGTAGTTAAAGCAAGATTGGATAGAGAATTAAACTCTATAATTGGAAATGGATATGCAGTTATGTACATCATTTCTCAAAAACTTGTTACTAAGTCATTAAGAGATGGATACCTAGTGGGATCGAGGGGATCTGTTGGGTCATCTTTTGCGGCTACTATGAGTGATATAACCGAAGTTAATCCGTTGCCTGCTCACTATATATGCGAAAATGAAGAATGTAAATACTCTTATTTTTATGAAATAGGAGAATGGGGATCAGGAGCAGACTTACCAGATAAAGATTGTCCAAAATGTGGAAGACGCCTAAAAAAAGATGGTCATGATATACCATTTGAAGTTTTCTTAGGATTTGAAGGAGATAAAGAACCGGATATAGATCTAAACTTCTCGGGGGATTATCAGCCAATAATTCATAAATACACAGAGGAGCTATTTGGTGAAGGCTATGTTTACAGAGCTGGAACGATAGGTACAGTAGCAGAAAAAACAGCATTTGGATATGCTAAAAAATATATAGAAGAAAACAATATAAACACTACTTCAGCAGAAGCTTTAAGATTAGCAAATGGATGTACAGGAGTAAAAAGAACATCAGGACAACATCCTGGTGGAGTTATGGTTGTTCCTCATTATAAAGATGTGTATGATTTTACGCCTATACAATACCCTGCAAATGATACTTCGTGTGGAGTAATAACTACTCACTTTGACTATCACTCTATAAGTGGTAGAATACTTAAATTAGACATACTAGGGCACGATGTGCCGACCATAATAAGAATGCTTGAAGATATAACTGGTATAGATGCTACAACAATACCATTAGATGATAAAGAGACTATGTCATTATTTACATCAACAGATGCACTAGGAGTTACACCAGAAGAAATAAATTGTCCAATAGGTTCACTAGCAATACCTGAGTTTGGAACTAAGTTCGTTAGACAAATGCTACTTGATACTAAGCCAACTACATTTGCAGAGCTTGTTCGTATATCTGGCCTTTCTCATGGTACTGACGTTTGGTTAAATAATGCTCAAGAGCTAGTTCAAAAGGAAATAGTAGGTCTTAAGGATGTTATATCTACTCGTGACGATATAATGAACTACCTTATATTTAAAGGATTACCACCTAAAATGGCCTTCACAATAATGGAAAGTGTTAGAAAAGGTAGGGGATTAAAACCTGAACATATAGAAGAAATGGAAAAGAATGATGTTCCAGAATGGTATATATGGTCATGCCAACAAATTAAATACATGTTCCCTAAAGCACATGCTGTTGCATACGTAATGATGTCATTTAGACTTGCGTATTGCAAGGTTCATTACCCAGAAGCTTTTTATGCAACTTATTTTACAACTAAGGCAGAAGATTTTGATGCAGATTTAATTGTAAAAGGATTAGGGGCTATAAAATCAAAAATAAGAGAAATTGAAGAGTTAGGAAATGAAGCCACTACTAAAGAAAAAAATATGTTGACGGTTTTAGAAGTTGCTCTTGAAATGTATGCTAGAGGTATAAAGATAATTCCGGTTGATATATACAAATCAGATGCGAAAAACTTCCAGGTTGTAGGCGAGAAGACTTTACTGCCACCTATGATAGCTCTACAAGGTGTAGGCGAGAATGCAGCAATAAATATCCAAAATGAAAGGGATAATGGAGAATTTATATCTAAAGAAGATCTTAGAAAGAGAACTAAAATTTCAAAAACTGTAATTGAAACTTTAACGAATCATGGATCTTTAGAAAATATGAGTGATAAGAATCAATTATCATTATTCTAATAAATAGGATTATAACTTATAGAAACTTGAGAGTTATAATCCTATTTGTACATATTAGGACTTTAAGTATATAATTAAAATGAATATAAAAAAGGGGGAATTATTATGGATATAAACTTAATCTCGTTGATTATAGGGATTTGTGATGTTTTAATAATTTTAATTTGCTTAAAAATATCGAAAAAAATATTTCCAGGGAAAAATAAGGAATTTAATGAAAGTAAAAGTAGGTTTTTACTAAAAAAAAATATGGTTAGTTGTATATGCATGATTTTAGGATTTGTTTTAGTAAAAAGTGTTATAATATCAAATTGGATTTTATATTTACATATAGTTCCATCAAAAAATATTTTTAATACATATATGCAAAATGCTACTATCATAAATACGATAGTAATTAGTATTCAAGTTATTATAATAGGACCTATAATTGAAGAATTAATCTTTAGAAAAATTTTACTTGGAAAGTTATTAGAAAAATTTAGCAATAAACCTATAAAAGCTATAGTATATTCAGCTTTGATATTTGGAATTGTTCACTTAAATATTATACAAGGTGTAGCTGCATTTGGAGGCGGAATAATATTAGGTTTAATTTATTATTACACTAAGTCTATTAAAACAACTATATTTGCCCATATATTAAATAATTTTTTAATTATAATACCAAATCCAATAGGGTTATGGATGAATGTAATATATTTAATAGTAGGATTTTATCTAATTAAAAAAGGAAATGATAAACTGAAATTATGTACATATTAAGTGTCGAAAAAAATCGAAGGAAAAAGTGAAAAAATTAATAAAAAAGGTTAACAAAATTAAAAAAACATAATATAATAATACTGTAAGAAATGAGGCGACATAGCCAAGTGGTAAGGCAGTGGACTGCAACTCCTTGATCCCCAGTTCGAATCTGGGTGTCGCCTCCAAAATAAAATGGGAATATAGCTCAGTTGGTAGAGCAATTGACTGTTAATCAATGGGTCACAGGTTCGAGTCCTGTTATTCCCGCCAATATGCTAGTGTGGCTCAACGGTAGAGCAGCTGACTTGTAATCAGCAGGTTGTAGGTTCGATTCCTATCACTAGCTCCAATTAATAGACAAGCTAATAATAGCTTGTTTTTTAATTTTTTGGAATTAAAAGATAGAAAAGAATTTAATTTTAATATATACTAAGTATTAGTACCAAGTGATAAAAATGGGAGGAATTAATGAAAAAGTCAGTTTTAGCAGTGTTTTTAATCAGTTTAGTTTTATTAATAGGATCTTGCGTAGTAGGGTATTTAGTGTATGATGGATCTGTTGGATCAAGTCAAAAAATAAAAAATGAAGATATAGTAGAAGTTTTTTCACATAGAGAAGGTAAGCCTTTAGATAAGTTAAAAAAATATAAGTATGAAGATGTTTTTATAAACTCACCTGAAAATGGATATAAAATAGAAGGAAAGTTTATAAAGTCTAATGTAAATACTGATAAAAGCATAATATTAGTTCATGGAATTGAAAGTAATTATTATGAATATCTAGAAAAAGCATATGAATATTTAGAATATGGGTATAATGTAATGCTATATAACCAAAGGCATACAGGACATACTGGTGGAAATGATTATACATTTGGACTTTATGAAAGATATGATTTAGAAAATGTAGCAAGGTTTGTGAAACAAAAATATCCAAATGGTCTATTAGGGGCTCATGGACATTCAATGGGTGCTGCAACTGTTGTTATGCATTCAGAAATTAATGAAAAAAATAAGTATGTAGATTTTTATATAGCAGATTCTCCTTATCATGAGATGCAAGATGCTATAAGGTTAGGAATAGAAGATAAAAATATACCACTATTACCTGTTGTGTATGCTAAATTTATGGGAAATATATATACAAAAGTTAAATCTGGATTTAGCTATGAAGATGTAAAGCCATATAAAGCGGTTCAGCATATTACAACTCCTATGTTTTTAATACATGGGAAAGAGGATAAGGTATGTTCTCCAAATAGTAGCAAAATAATTTATGATAATATACCTCATAACAAGAAAGAGTTATGGCTAATAGATGGAGTTCAACATGTTAATGGATATGATATATTAGGAAAAGAATATTTTGATAGGATATATAAATTTATTAATAATAAAGTTCAAAAAAACTAAATTTAAAACTATAAAAAATAGGATAAAACATTGAATAATACTAGAAAATTTGCAAATAAAAACAATGTATGGTATTATAGTATATAAAATAGTATAAAATGTAAAAACTAAGAGTGAGACGGAAAGTTCTCACTCTTTTATTTATAGTACTTATAGGCTATAAAATAACAACTGAATAGGAGGTAAGTCGAATGAAAAAAAGTACAGAAGCAATGATAGAAGAATTAGTACTTCCAATAACTAATGAACATAACATCGAACTTGTTGATGTTGAATATGTTAAAGAAGCGGGCGAATATTACTTAAGAATATTTATAGATAAAGATGGGGGGGTATCTTTAAACGACTGTGAAGTTGTAACTAGAGCTATAAACCCTATATTAGATGAAAAAGATCCAATAAAAGAAAACTACTTCTTAGAAGTATCTTCACCAGGACTTGATAGACCATTAAAAAAAGAAAAGGACTTCGTCAGATATGCTGGTAGAGATGTAGAGGTTAAATTATATAAACCTACAAATGGATTAAAACATTTTGAAGCTGAATTAGTTGAACTAGCTGAAAATAAAGTCGTTAAATTAATAGTAGACGGTGAAGAGATGGAATTTGATAAAAAAGATATAGCACTTATAAGACTTGCTGTAAAATTCTAATTAAAACTTAATATCGAAAAATAGGAGGATAAAAAAATGAACCACGAGTTTGTAGAAGCATTAGATGAATTAGAAAAAGATAGAGGAATAGATAAAGAAATACTTATAGATACTATAGAACAAGCACTATTAACAGCTTATAAAAAGAACTTTGGATCAGCTCAAAATGTTAGAGTATATTTTGATAGAGAAAAAGGAGATGTAAAAGTTTACTCTCAAAGAGTAGTTGTTGACTCAGAAGATATATATGATACTTTCTTAGAAATTGAAATAGATGAGGCTAGACAAATAAGTCCTAACTATGAAATTGGTGATATAATAGAAAATGAGATAACTACTACAGAATTCGGAAGAATAGCAGCTCAAACTGCAAAGCAAGTAGTTGTTCAAAGAATAAGAGAAGCTGAAAGAGATATCGTGTATAATGAGTTTATAGACAAACAAGATGAAATAGTTACTGGAGAGGTTGCTAGAGTAAATAAAAACATAGTGCATGTGAATCTTGGAAGAATAGAAGCTATAATGACTCAAGCAGAGCAAATACCAGGAGAACATTATCAAGCAGGACAAAAAATAAAGGTTTATATATTAGAAGTGAAGAAAACTAATAAGGGACCTCAAATCAGTGTTTCAAGAAGTCACCCAGGTTTAGTTAAGAGACTATTTGAAATGGAAGTTCCAGAAATATTTGAAGGAACTGTTCAAGTTAAAAGCATTGCAAGAGAAGCTGGATCTAGAACTAAGATGGCAGTTAGCTCAGTAGATGAAAATATAGATCCAATAGGAGCATGTGTTGGACCAAAAGGATCAAGAGTTAAAAATATAGTTGATGAACTAGGTGACGAAAAAATAGATATAATCAAGTACAGTGAAAACCCAGTTGAATTTATATCAGCAGCTCTAAGCCCATCAAAAGTTATGTCTGTAGATGTAAATGAAGAAGAGAAGAGTGCTTTAGTTATAGTTCCGGATTATCAATTATCACTAGCTATAGGTAAAGAAGGTCAAAATGCTAGACTTGCAGCTAAGCTAACTAACTGGAAAATCGATATAAAAAGCGAAACTCAAGCAGCTAAAGAAGCAGCAAATCAAGATGAACTAGATGCTTAGATATAAGGAGTGATACATTTGCAAAAGGTAAAAAAAGTTCCTCAAAGAAAGTGTATAGCTTGTCAAGATAGAGACAATAAAAAAGAGTTAATAAGAATTGTTAAGAACAAAGAAGGACAGATATTTTTAGATAAAACAGGAAAAGCAAACGGTAGAGGTGCATATATTTGTAACTGTAGCGAATGTTTAAAAAAGGCTATTAAAAGCAATGCCCTAAGTAGAGCTTTTAAAATGGAAATTCCTGAAGAAGTATATGAATCACTAATTAAGGAGATTGAAGATGATGAATAATAATGAAGCAAAAATTTATTCTTTTCTAGGTCTCGCACAGCGTGCAGGTAAATTAGTATCCGGTGATGATTCAACTATGCTTGACATTAAAAAAAATAGGGTGAAATTAGTTATAGTAGCAGATGATGCTTCGAATAACACGAAAAAGTTATTTAAAGATAAAACATCTTTTAGAAATATAAACTGTGTTACATATTCAACTAAATTGCAATTAGGATTAGCTATTGGAAAAGCGCCTAGAGCAGTTGTTGGAATTAAGGACGCAAGTTTTGCAAATAAGGTTTTAGAACTTATTGAAAATACAAAAATATAATAGGGGGTGGTCTTGTGTCAACAAGAGTATACCAATTAGCAGAAAATTTAGGAATGACTAGTGAAGAACTTATAGCTAAACTAGGAGAATTAGATATAAACGTAAATGATAAGAATGATGAATTAAGTCAAGATGATGCAGAAATGGCTATGGAATTATTAAATGAAGAGGTTAAAGGAAGTGGACTTCCAACAGTATCAGTGGAAGGTAGCTTAACTGTTCAAGAATTAGCAAATAGTTTAGAAAAACCAGCTACAGAAATAATAATGAAGCTTATGAAAATGGGAACTATGGCAACAATAAACCAAGAGTTAAATTTTGAAATAGCTTCTTTAGTAGCTAAAGATTATGGATTTGAATTAGTAGAAAAGGATACATCAGAACAAGAAGCAGCAGAAATAGATGCATTAATGGAAATAGAAGAAGATAAAGAAGAAGATTTAGTAAAAAGATCTCCTATAGTTACAGTTATGGGACATGTTGACCATGGTAAAACATCTTTATTAGATGCTATAAGATCAACAAGTGTAACAAACAAAGAAGCAGGTGGAATAACTCAACATATAGGGGCATCTGAAGTTAATATAAATGGAGAAAAAATAGTATTCTTAGATACACCAGGACATGAGGCTTTCACATCTATGAGAGCTAGAGGAGCACAAGTAACAGATATGGCTATATTAGTTGTTGCAGCAGATGATGGTATAATGCCTCAAACAATAGAAGCTATAAACCATGCTAAAGCAGCAGAAGTACCAATAATAGTTGCTATAAACAAAATAGATAAACCAGATGCTAATACAGATAGAGTTAAACAAGAATTAGCAGATCAAGGTCTATTAGTTGAAGACTGGGGTGGGGATGTTATATCAGTTCCTGTATCAGCTAGACAACAAACTAATATAGACACATTACTTGAAATGATATTACTAGTTGCAGAGATGGAAGAATTAAAAGCTAATCCAAATAAAAGAGCAGTAGGAACAGTTATAGAAGCTCAACTTGATAAAGGAAGAGGACCTGTTGCAACTGTACTTGTTCAAGGAGGAACTTTAAAAGTTGGAGATCCTATAGTTGCAGGTACTGCTTGTGGAAAAGTTAGAGCGATGATAAACGATAAAGGTAGAAGAGTTAAAGTTGCTGGACCAGCTACTGCAGTTGAAATATTAGGATTATCAGAAGTTCCTCAAGGTGGAGATCAATTCGTTGCAGTTGCTACTGAAAAAATAGCAAGAAATGTAGCTGAAAAGAGACAACATATAGCAAGAGAAGAAATGCTAAAATCTAATCAAAGAATAAGTCTTGATGAATTCTTTAGCCAAATGTCAGATGCTGAAGTTAAAGAGTTAAACGTAGTTGTTAAAGCTGACGTTCAAGGGTCTGTTCAAGCTGTTAAGCAATCATTAGAAAAATTATCTACAGAAGAAGTTGCTGTTAGAGTTATACACTGTGGTGTTGGAGCAATAACTGAGTCTGATGTTATGCTAGCTAGAGCATCTAATGCTATAATAATAGGATTTAGCGTAAGACCAGTAGCTACAGCTGAAGTAATGGCTAAAAAAGAAGAAGTAGATATAAGAACATACACAATAATATACAAGGCTATAGAAGACGTACAAGCTGCTATGACAGGTATGTTAGATCCTGAGTATGTAGATGAAGAAACAGGTAAAGCAGAAGTAAGAAATACATTTAAAATATCTGGAGTTGGTACAGTAGCAGGATCTTATGTATTAAGCGGTAAGATATTTAGAAATGGTAAAGTGAGAATTGTTAGAGATGGAATAATAATCCATGAAGGTGAAATAGCAGCATTAAAGAGATTTAAAGATGATGCAAAAGAAGTAAATCATGGATATGAGTGTGGTATAACATTTACTAACTTCAATGATATAAAAGAAGGCGACATAGTAGAAGCTTATATAACTAAAGAAGTAGAAAGAAAACTAAAATAGTAAGTAAAAGAGGTCGATATTATGGCATCATATAGCAGAACGCAAAGAATAGGCGAAGAAATAAGAAAAGTTATAAGTACAATGCTTATAAGCGGAATAAAAGACTATAGAATAAATTCTCTTATAAGTGTTACAGATGTTGAGGTAACTAGTGACTTAAGTTATGCCTATGTATATGTAAGTATACTAGGTGGAAATAAAGAATCAAGCATGGCAGGGCTAAAGAGTGCTTGTGGATATATAAGAAAAGAAGTAGGAAAAAATGTAAAACTTAGACATACTCCAGAAATTATCTTTAAGATTGATGATTCTATTGAAAAGGGAATGTATATGGAAAATCTTATAAAGAAAGTAAATGAAGATAACAGCAAAAATAAAAAAGATTTTTCAGATGATTCTCAAGGAGAGTAATTAATGAAAAAAAATGTGAAAAATATTATAAATGCTATACAAGAGGGTAACAATTTTATTGTTACCTCTCATTATAGCCCAGATGGGGACAACATAGGATCAACATTATCTATGTACTACGTTTTAAAAAAATTAGGAAAAAATGTATTATATGTACTTGATGATAGTATACCTGTTAATTTAAGATTTTTAGTTGGAAATGTAAACATACTAAAATCAGAAGAAACAGATGTTAATTTAAGTGATTATACTTTAATATCTCTTGATTGTGGAGACATTAATAGAATTTGTGTAAGTGACAAAATAAAAACATCTGTTAATAAATTAATATGCATAGATCATCATGCAAGTAATGATAATTTCGGAGATTTAAATTATATAAATCCAAATGAATCATCTACATGTGAATTAGTCTATAATTTACTTAAAGAGTATTCTGATACTATTAATGATCAATTGATAGATGAGAATATAGCTACATATCTGTATACAGGACTTTTAACTGATACAGGTAATTTTTCTTACTCAAATACTAATCCAAGTAGTTATCTAATGGCATATGATCTAGTTACTATAGGAGCTAAAAAGGATCTTATAATTCAAAAAATATTCCAAAGTAATCCATATAATTATTATAAATTACTAGGAGAAGCATTGGATACATTAGATATTGTAGATGGTAAAATAGCTAGTATGATGCTAACTACAGATATGCTAAATAGAAATGATATTTCATTTAATGATGCAGATGGAGTTACATCATATACTAGAGATATAGATGGAGTAGAAGTAGGGCTTTTATTCAAAGAAAAAGCAGAGAATGAAATTAAAGTAAGTTTTAGATCTAAAAACTACGTGAATGTTAGTTTGATTGCACAGAAATTTGGAGGAGGAGGCCACGTTAGAGCCTCAGGATGTACTATAAAAGACAATATAGAAAATGCAAAAAAAATGGTGATTGACGAAGTCTTAAAACATATTTAAGGATGATTGATATGAACAAAATAGTAAATATACTAAAACCTACGGGAATGACATCTCATGACGTCGTAGGTAGGGTTAGAAAAATATTAAATATAAAAAAAGTTGGTCACACAGGTACCCTTGATCCAGATGCATCAGGGGTACTACCTATATGTATAGGAAAAGCTACAAAGGTTAGTGAACTTATTCTTAATAAGGATAAGTCATACATCTGTGAACTGACTTTAGGAATAACTACAGATACTTATGATTCATCAGGTGAAATTGTAGAAAGATCTGAAGTTAAAGATATAAATATTGAAAAACTTGAAAAAGCATTTGATACTCAAAGGGGAGAAATTAAACAACTTCCTCCTATGTATTCTGCTTTAAAAGTAAATGGAAAAAGAATGTGTGATTTAGTTAGAGCTGGAAGAGCTGAAGAGATTACTCTTAAATATAGAGACGTTAACATAAAGGAGCTTAATATATTATCATTTAGAGATAATAAAGTTATGTTTTATGTTAAATGTTCTAAAGGAACTTATGTAAGAAGTATATGCTACGATATAGGGAAAGAGTTAGGTTGTGGTGGTCATATGTCATTTTTACTTAGAACTTCATCAGGAAAATTTAATATAGACAATGCTATAACTTTAGAACAATTAGAAGAACTTCATAAAGAAAATATATTAGAAGAGCATTTATATGATATAGATTATGTTCTATCAAACTTTAGTAGTATACATATAAATCCGCTTGCAGTTAAGTCATATGTAAATGGAGCTATAGTTTACAATAAAGGTTTTTTAAAAGGTGATTTTAAAGAAACGGATGAATTTGTAAGAGTATATAGTGAAGGAAAGTTTTTAGGAGTAGGTAAATTCTTAAAAGTTGATGGGACATTATGCTTAAAAAGTGATAAACTATTTATATAGAATATAAGTAGTGGGGAATTTATTATGACTATTATAAAATCATTAGATGAAGTAATAAATGTTGAAAATACTGTTGTGACTATTGGGAATTTTGATGGTATTCATAAAGGCCATATAAAGCTTATTAAAGAAGCTGTAAAAGAAGCAAAGATGAAGAATTATAAAAGTGTAGTATTTACATTTGAAAATCACCCTATGAGGTATTTTAGAGCTGATTCTATAAAGCATATTATTACAAATGAAGAAAAAATTAAGATATTTAAAGGTCTAGGGGTGGACATAGTTTTTATGATTCCATTTGATGAATATATGACAAAAATATCTGCAACTGATTTTGTAAAGACTATTCTACATGAAAAACTAAAATGTAAAATGGTTATAGTTGGACATGATTTCACTTTTGCAAGAAATAAAGAAGGAAATGCCAGCTTGCTTGAAAGCCTTGGAGAAAATTATAATATGAAGGTTAAAGTAATAGAACCGATAAAAATAAAAGGTAGAAGAGTCAGTAGTAGCTACATAAGAAATCTTATAAATGATGGTAATGTCAGTGAAATTAAAGATTTTTTAGGGAGAAATTATTTTTTAGAAGGCGAAGTTATACATGCCAGAAAAATTGGAAGAACAATTGGATTTCCAACTGCTAACCTGAAGGCTGAAGATAAGTTGATTGTACCTAAAAATGGCATATATGCAGTGAAAGTATATATTAAAAATAAGGTTTACTATGGAGCGACGAACATAGGGTATAATCCAACTGTAAATGGAAAATCATTATCCATAGAAACAAATATAATTGACTTTGATGAAGAAATATATGGGGAGATAATAAAAGTTGAATTTTTGGATAGGATACGAGATGAAAAAAAGTTTAACTCTTTAGATGAATTGAAATCCCAATTGAGAAAAGATGTGAATTTTGTATGCAAAAAGTATGTTTACAAATAGATATGCTTTATGGTAAAATAAAGTTCGTGAACCATTACTCAGCATTCGAATACTCCAATCAATGCTTAGTAATTGGGGATTAAAAAAATAATGGAGGTATTAACAAATGAACAAAACTGAAATAATAAAAGAATTCGGAAGAACTGAAGGAGATACTGGTTCTCCAGAAGTACAAATAGCTTTATTAACAGCTAGAATAAATGAATTAAACGGTCACTTAAAGACTCATAAAAAAGACCACCACTCAAGAAGAGGTCTTTTAAAGATGGTTGGTAAGAGAAGAAACTTATTAGCTTACTTAAAAGAGAAAGACTTAGAAGGATACAGAGCTTTAATAGCTAAATTAGGATTAAGAAAATAATTAGATTATTTAGATAAAGAAAGAAGGTTAAAGCCTTCTTTTTTTGTTTAGGTACTTTAATAAAGTTAAGTTTCAAATATAGACAAAAAAATTACAAATTGTCTAAAATTAGTTTAAAATATATAAAGGAATAGTATAATTTATATAGAAATTTTTCTTTTAGGAGGGGATTTACTATGAAAATAAAATTAATATGCGATAGTTTATGTGATATTCCTATGGAGTTAGCAGAAAAATATGAAATAGAAATAATTCCATTAACTATAATTATAGAAGACAATGAATTTAAAGATGGTATAGATATGACAAATGAAGAGTTTTATAATACTATGAGAAAAATACATACCGTACCAAAAACATCTCAAGCGACATATATGCAATTTAAAGAGGTATTTGATAAATATAAGGATGAATATTCAATAATTTGTATAAATGGATCATCAAAATCTTCTGGAACGTATCAAAGTGCCATGATGGCTAAAAATGATACAGAAGGAGAAATACATATATTTGACACATTAAATCTATCCCTAGGAAGCGGACAGTTTGTTATAAAGGCTTGTGAGCTTATAGATCAAAATATGGATGCTAAGAGCATAATAAATGAATTAGAGGCATTAAGAGAAAGTGTGAACCTATTTTTTGTGCCGGATAGCTTAGAATATCTAAAAAGAAGTGGAAGAGTTTCTGTAACTACAGCTGCAATAGGTAACATGTTAAGTCTTAAACCTGTATTTTCAATGAAAGATGGAAATATAGCGTTAGTTACAAAGGTAAGAGGAAAAAAGCATGTAGTACATACACTAATAGACTTATTAAAATCTCAATATGACAATTTTGAAGATAAAAATGTAATGATCGGGTGCGGAGCTAATGTAGGGGACTTTGAAGTGCTACAAAAAGAAGTAGAAGAAAGTTTAAAAGTTAAAAAACTTTACTTTACTAGAGGAGGAGCTTGTATTTGCTCACATACAGGACCGGATATAATTGCTATTAGTTGTTCAAATTAAATGTATTAAATTTTAGATAATAAGCAAATAATAGATAAAAATAGATATTTGCTAATTACGTTTTGTATCTCTAAATTATATCGATGAAAGCTAGTAATTTACTTTTATGTTGTTAAATTATAGTATTTTTGATAAGATAGTACATAGGATACTAAACGCGGTTTTTAATAAAGAGGAGGTACAAGCATTAATGTTTGAACATAAAGTTTTTAAAATGGATTTTGCAGGAAGAGAGCTTTCTGTTGAAATAGGAAAAATTGCCGAACTAGCTAGTGGAAGTGCCATACTTCAATATGGTGAGACTATGGTTATGGTCAATACTTCAAAGTCAGCGCAACCAAGAGATGGAATAGATTTCTTCCCTTTAAGTGTTGATTATGAAGAAAAATTATATTCAGTAGGAAAAATACCTGGAGGATTCTTAAAAAGAGAAGGAAAACCTTCAGAGAAAGCTATACTTACATCAAGACTTATAGATAGACCTATAAGACCTTTATTCCCAAAAGGATTTAGAAATGATGTACAAGTAGTAGCAACAGTTTTATCAGTTGATCAAGACTGTACACCTGATATAGTAGCAATGATAGGTTCATCTATAGCATTATCTATATCTGATATACCATTTAATGGACCTACAGGATCTGTATCAGTAGGATTAGTAGATGGTGCATTTGTTATAAATCCAACTGCTGAGCAAAGAGAAAAGAGTTCTCTACACCTTGTAGTATCAGGAACGAAAGATGCTATAATGATGGTTGAAGCAGGTGCAGAAGAAATACCAGATGAATTAATGTTAGAAGCTATATTATTTGCTCATGAAGAAATTAAAAAAGTTGTTGAGTTTATAGAGACTATAGTTGCTGAAGTCGGAAAAGAAAAAATAGAAGTTACTCTTTTTGAAATAAATGCAGACGTAGAAAAAGCTGTTCGTGAATTTGCTACAGATAAAATGAAAGAAGCGGTTAAAACTGTAGAAAAGCTTGAAAGAATGGAAAAAATGGATGCAGTAAAAGAAGCTACTTTTGAAAACTTTGAAGATATAGTAGAAGAATTTGGTCAAGATATAGAAGAAACACTACATGCTATAATAAAAGAGCAAGTAAGAAAGCTTATAGTACATGAAAATGTAAGACCAGATAATAGAAAACCAGATGAAATAAGACCTATATGGTGTGATAATGGATTTATACCAAGAGCTCATGGATCTGGATTATTTACAAGAGGACAAACTCAAGTAATGTCTATAGCAACTTTAGGAGCTTTAGGGGATGTTCAAATACTTGATGGACTTGATGAAGAAGAAAGTAAAAGATATATGCATCATTATAACTTCCCAGCATACAGTGTTGGAGAAGCTAGACCTTCAAGAGGTCCAGGTAGAAGAGAGATAGGACATGGAGCATTAGCTGAAAGAGCATTACTTCCTGTTATACCTTCTAAAGAAGATTTTCCATATGCAATAAGAGTTGTTTCTGAAGTTTTAAGTTCTAATGGATCAACATCTCAAGGTAGTGTATGTGGATCAACATTATCTCTTTTAGATGCAGGTGTGCCATTAAAAGATATGGTAGCGGGTATAGCTATGGGACTTATAAAACATGATGATAAAGTTGCGGTACTTTCAGATATACAAGGTATGGAAGATCACTTAGGAGACATGGACTTTAAAGTTGCAGGTACTGAGCACGGTATAACTGCTATACAAATGGATATAAAAATAGCTGGTATAGATGAAGAAGTTTTAAGAACTGCCTTAAAGCAAGCTAAAGTAGGTAGAATTCATATATTAAATGAAATGAGAAAAACTATAGCTGCTCCTAAACCAGAGCTTTCTAAATATGCACCTAAGATAGTAACAATGAACATAAATCCAGATAAGATAAGAGACGTTATAGGACCTGGTGGAAAAATAATAACTAAGATTATAGATGAAACTGGAGTTAAAATAGATATAGAACAAACTGGAGAAGTATTTATAAGTGGAATAGATGCTGAAATGATAGCCAAAGCTCAAGAACTTATAAATAATATAGTTGCAGAAGCTGAAGTAGGTGAAACTTACACAGGTAAAGTAACAAGAATAATGAATTTCGGAGCATTCGTTGAAGTACTTCCAGGAAAAGAAGGATTACTTCATATATCTCATATAGCTCATGAAAGAGTAAATAAGGTTGAGGATGTTTTAAATATAGGTGATGAAGTAACAGTTAAGGTAACTGAAATCGATGAAAAAGGTAGAGTTAACTTATCTAGAAAAGCACTTTTACCAAAACCAGAGAAAAAAGAAGTTAAAGAAGTTAAAGAAGTTAAAGAAAATAAAGAAAAATAAATTATAGTTTGAACAAGTAGATAACTGTAATTATAAAAAAGAGATGCCTTAAATTTAAGGGATCTCTTTTGTTTTTGTTTTTTTTCTCAAAACTAGCGAAGTTTAAAAGTTATTTGTTGACGAAACACTTACAAGCGTAGCTTGTCGTGTGAAGGAAATATATAGCTTTTAATCGAGCTCCCCAACAATAAGCATTTTTTGCAATGATAAAAGCAATTTAAGTTATAGGGAAGTTTAAATATATAATATATAATAAAAATGCATAAAAGGTAAACTGTCCTAATACAATTTAATGAATAAATAAATTGTACATATTGGGAGGAACTTTTATGATAATGATGGTGCTTAATAAAAAAAAGCTAAAAAAAATTTTCATAATAGCATTAGTTATAATATTAGCAATTATAGGCGTTGCATTTATGACAAAAGATAAAGCTAAGCCTACATTTAACATGTTTTATAGAGCTGGTGAGCCATATTACAGTGGAACAAAAGAAAAAAGTGGATACGTTGCAATAAGTTGCAACGTAGACCTTGGTTGGGAAACTGAATACTTAGAGAAAATTTTAAAGGTATTAGATGAAAAAAAGGCGAAAATAACTTTTGCTGTAACAGGAAGATGGGCAGAAGAAAATCCTGACCTTTTATTAGAAATTCAAAAAAAGGGACATGAAATTGCAAATCACGGATACAAACATCTAGACTATGGAACTTTAGACTATGATAAAAATTATGAACAAATAAAGGCGTCAAAAGAAATAATTGAAAATATAACAAAAACAGAAACTAAGTTTTTTCAAGCTCCAGGAGGGTCATTTAATAAAGATACAGTAAAAGCATGTAACGATTTAGGTTATATACCTTATAAATGGGATATAGACACAATAGATTGGAAAAATAGACAAGAACCTGAAGTTATTATACAAAGGGTTAAATCTAAAGATATGAAAGATTCTAGCATAATACTTATGCATCCTACATATGCAAGTGCAGAAGGAATTGATGATATAATAAAAATCATAGAAGAAAAGGAATTAAAGCCAGGTAAACTTAGTGATGTATTTAATTTATAAAATTATTTTGATATTGAATAATTGACTTTACTAACTTATAATTTAAAAGACATTGATTAAGGCAAACAACTTATATGATTATCATAAATATTTTAATGCACAAAAATTGGAGGATGAGTATGTATAAAACACACACATTGAGTAATGGACTAACAATAATAGGGGAAGAGATACCTTATCTAAAATCTATAACATTAGGTGTTTGGGTAAATGCAGGGTCTAGAATAGAAAATGAAGAGTTGGGTGGTATATCGCATTTTATAGAACATATGCTTTTTAAAGGTACTAAAAATAGAACTTCTAAGGAAATCGCAAGCACTATAGATAACTTAGGAGGTCAAATAAATGCTTTTACGAGTAAGGAATGTACTTGTTATTATGTAAAATTATTAGATGAACATATAGACATTGGAATTGATATATTAAGTGATATGTTTTTAAATCCTTTATTTGATGAAAAGGATATAGAAAAGGAAAGACAAGTTATAATAGAAGAATTAAAAATGTATGAAGATTCTCCTGAGGATTTAGTATACGATCTTCTTATGGAAGGAATATACAAAACTGATGCCTTAGGTATGAATATAATTGGGACAGAAGAATCCTTATATAATATGAATAGAGATACTATAAAAGATTATTTTGATAAGTATTATGTAGCAAGTAACTCTGTAATATCTATAAGTGGAAACTTTAAATTTGAAGAAATGGTAAAGTTAATAGAATCAAAGTTTAAAGACTTACCAATGGGAAATGTAGATATCGAAATAACTCAACCTGAGTTTCATCAGTGTTTTATAGCTAGAAATAAAGATATAGAACAAGTTAACTTAGCAATAAGCTTAAAAGCTGTTCCGTTAGAATGTAGAGAAGATGCTTATGCATTATCTATAGTAAATAATATTTTCGGAGGAAGTATCAGTTCTAGATTATTTCAAAATATAAGGGAAAATAAAGGACTAGTATATTCAATATACTCTGCGCCTAGCCTTTATAGAAAAAGCGGAGAACTTGGAATTTATGCTAGTATGAGTAACGAAAATCTAAAAAAAGTATATAATTTAGTATTAGAAGAAATTGACAACCTAAGACAGAACCATCTTACAGATAAAGAGATAAAAGAAAGTAAGGAACAGTTAAAAGGAAGTTATATTCTTGGATTAGAGAGTACTAGCAGTAGAATGATGTCAATTGGTAAAGCAATGGTATTAACAAAAAAGGTGAAAAATCCTAATGATATTATAGAAAGTATAAATAATATTGACAAGGCTAGAATAGACTTAATTATAGACAAGGTATTTAATAGAGAAAATATTGGAGTCTGTATTGTAGGAAGAGATGTAGAGGGTATAACTTTAGACTAACTAGACTAGACATATAATCAAGGTTATCTATATTGGATACATATTAGTTTATATGGGGGGATACTTATGAATTTATCTGAAGTAGCAGGTAAAGAAATTGTAAACTTAGTTACAGGCGAAAGATTAGGAGTTGTTGGAGAGTGCGACCTTATAATTGAAGACACTACAGGAAAAATACTAGCTTTATTAATCCCTAGGGAAAGAGGATTTTTAGGATTTAGAAAAGATAAATCGGTACTAGAAGTACCATGGAGAAATGTGAAAAAAATTGGTAATGACATGATTATAATAGAATACGAAGGAGTTTACTAGGAGGATAATATGACGATAGTAGTTCAAAAATTTGGTGGGACATCTGTGGAATCTTATGAAAAAATGCAACAAGTTTGCAATATAATAAAAAACTACAAAGAAAAAGGATTAGACTTAGTAGTAGTAGTTTCTGCTATGGGAAGAAAAGGAGCTCCATATGCAACTGATACATTGATAAATCTGTGTAAAAATGTAAATGAAAATTCTTCTAAAAGAGAATTAGATTTAATAATGTCTTGTGGAGAGATAATATCAGGAACTATACTTACTAATATGCTAAAAGGAAATGGGATAGATGCAGTATTTTTAACTGGTAGTCAAGCTGGTATATATACAGATGGGAAATTTTCTGATTCAAGAATATTAGATATAAAACCAGAAAGAATATATAAAGAATTAGATGAAGGTAAAGTTGTTATTGTAGCCGGGTTCCAAGGAACTACAGAAAGTGGAGAAGTAACAACTCTTGGTAGGGGCGGAAGCGATACATCTGCTGTTGCTATAGGTAAAGCTTTAGAATGTGAAACTGTTGAAATTTATACAGATGTTGATGGAATCATGACGGCAGACCCTAGAGTAGAACCTGAAGCTAAAGTTTTAGATTATATAAACTATGAAGAAGTTTTTCAAATGGCAGATAAAGGTGCAAAAGTAATTCATCCAAGAGCTGTTGAAATAGCAAAAAGTGGATCGATAGCTTTAAATATAAAAAACACTTTAAACCCATCTCATCCAGGTACTAGAATAAGCGGGATGAGTCCTAAGTTTGAAGTAAATAAAGAAGCGAAATCTTTGCATACTATGACTGCAGTAGCTCATAAAAATGGAATTGCTCAAATAAAAGTTAAATCTAAAGAAGATATATTTACAGAAATAATGAATGAAATTGAATCAAATGAAATTAGTTTAGATATGATAAACTTCTTTGTTGAAGAGAAAGCTTTTGTAATAGACCATGAAAAGTTAAAAATATTAAAAGATATACTTAATAATCATGATCTTGAGTATACGGTTAAAGAAAATTGTGCGAAAGTAACTCTTATAGGTACGAAAATGACAGGTATTCCTGGGGTTATGGCAAAGATTGTAAGAGCTTTATCTAAATCTAAAATAAACTTATTACAAACATCGGACTCAAACATGACTATATCTTGTTTAGTTGAAGAAAAAGATATGAAATCAGCTGTTCATGCTATACATGATGAATTTAAATTAAATTAATAATATCCTCCTTTTTTGGTTAACTTATATGTAAAGTTAAACAAATAAGGAGGATTTTTTTATGTCTAATAAAAAAACAAAAAATAAACAGCCAAATACTAAATTAGAATTTGCAGAGGAATTAAATTTACCAGCTAACTCTAGACCTAGAAAAAGTGGCTCAGTAGCTCAAAATACATCAAGACCTATAAGTAAACATCCAAAAGAAAAGTAGGTAAAAATAAGTCTTAGAAGGAGGCTACATATGAATCTTTTCAATGATGAAAAAAATAAAAAAATACAGCTAAAGTCAGAAGAAGTTGATGATAGAGAAGAAAGTGAAGACATCCAAAATATAAAACAAATGGGTGTTCCTAATATGCCTAACCAAAACATAAAGGACATACAATGTATAACTATAATTGGTGAAATTGAAGGTCATTTTGCAGGAAACCCACAAAAAAAATCTACAAAATATGAGCATATAATACCTATGTTATTTGAAATAGAGGAAAATCAAAATATAAAAGGGGTATTAGTAATTTTAAACACTGTTGGAGGAGATGTTGAAGCTGGACTTGCTATGGCAGAACTTATGAATAGTGTATCTAAAAAAGTAGTAACATTAGTATTAGGAGGTAGTCATAGTATAGGAGTTCCACTTGCAACTGCAGGTGATTATTCATTTATAGCTCCAACTGCAACTATGATTGTTCACCCTATAAGAACAAATGGACTTGTTATTGGAGTTAATGAAACATTTGAATACTTTAAAAAAATGCAAGAGCGTATAACTAGATTTATAATTAGAACTTCAGATATAGAAAGAGAAGAATTAGAAAAACTTATGCATTCAAAAGAGGAATTAGTAAGTGATGTAGGTAGTGTTTTAATAGGTAAAGAGGCAGTTGATTGTGGTCTTATTGATGAAGTCGGTGGATTAAAAGAGGCAATGGCTAAATTAAGAGAATTAATTAATGAAGATGATAATGATAGTAACAACAATGTAATTAAATAAAATTTGTTTAAATAACATAAAATATGATATAATTAAAAGATATAAAAGTGTTAGTGTTTAAATACATTAGCACTTTTTGCTATGATTTTGGAATTTATTAATTCTTGTATAAATTTATTTTTAAGAGGTGAGATTGATGGCTAAGAAAAAATCTAAAAAGAAAAAAAAGATAGAATCAAGTTTTTCAGCTGAGTACAATAACCTTATAACTATATTTATTGGTATATTTTTATTATATAGTTTAAACTCTAGTTCAATGGGGTTATTAGGTACGGTTATTCAAAATATATTTAAAGGATTATTTGGAGGATTAGCAGTAGCAATTCCGTTTATAATCATTATTAGTGGTATCTTAGGATTTTTCGAGAAGAATGAATATATATACAGAATTAAAAATGCTAAAATATACTATTTAGGTGTATTTTTTATATTCATATTCTACGGACTTTTAAATGCGAAAAATTTACCTATAGATAGTCCGACTAATTCGTATGTAATTAAAGAAGTAAGTAAAGCTGCGGTTCAAGGTGAAGGATGTGGGCTTATAGCTACATTTATCACATATTATGTTACAAAGATTTTAGGGGTAACAGGAGCATGGCTAATAAGTATATTTGCATTATTAATAACAGGTCTATTTACTTTTAATATATCTTTAAAAGACTTAATTTATACTATAAAAGCAAAAGCTAAAAATAGTAAAGATAGTAATCTTACTTTTAAAGAAAAAGCTAAAGGTTTAAAAAATGCTGTGGTTAACATGGTAACTGAAGAAGTTGATGAAAATACTATGGTAACAAAGAATGACTTAAAAAATAAGTCAAATAAATCTAAGGATAAAGAAAAAAGTATTGAAGAATACGACAGCGATAAAACAATAAAAATTGTTGGGTTTAATAAAGCTGAAGATGATTACTTAGAAATATTAGAGGGCACTCAAAGTATGCCTGAATTAGAAGTTTTAAAAGAATTACAAAAGGCTAAACCTACGAAAAAAACAGAGGTTACAAGTGCAAAAGAAAGCAATATAGAAAGTACACAGCCTATTGGTATTAAAACAAATTCTAAATATGAAAATTATACAAAACCTAGTATTGAGCTATTAAATAAAATAGATTCAAAGACTGATGACAAAAGCAAGAAAAAAGTTTTAAAAAATGCCTCATTATTAGAAAAAACTCTATCTGACTTTGGAGTTGAAGCGAAAGTAAATCAAGTTACTGTTGGACCTACTATAACTAGATATGAAATTCAACCAAGTCCAGGTGTTAAAGTTAGTAAAATTGTTAACTTAACAGATGATATAGCCCTTAGCTTAGCGGCAAAAAGTATAAGAATAGAAGCTCCTATACCAGGTAAAAGTGCTATTGGGATAGAGGTTCCAAATGAAGAAGCTCAAATGGTAACTTTAAGAGAAGTTCTTGAAAGTGAAGAATTTAATAATTTTAAATCGCCATTAGCTATGGGACTTGGAAAAGATATAGCTGGTAAACCTATAATAACTGATATTGGGAAAATGCCTCATTTACTTATAGCAGGATCTACAGGTTCTGGTAAAAGTGTGTGTGTAAATACTTTAATAAACAGTATTTTATATAAAGCAAACCCAGATGAAGTTAAATTTTTACTTATAGATCCAAAAGTTGTTGAACTTGCAAATTACAATGGAATACCACATTTATTAATACCAGTTGTAACAGATCCTAAAAAAGCTGCTAATGCTTTAAACTGGGCAGTTACTGAAATGAATAGAAGATACAAATTATTTGCAGAATCAAGTGTAAAAGACATAACAAGTTACAATGAAAAAAGTGAAGAAAAACTTCCAAAAATAGTAATAATAATAGACGAGCTTGCAGACCTTATGATGGTTAGTGCTAGTGATGTTGAAGATTATATATGTAGATTAGCTCAGATGGCAAGAGCTGCAGGAATGCATTTAATAGTTGCTACACAAAGACCTTCAGTAGATGTTATAACTGGAGTTATAAAAGCTAATATTCCATCTAGAATTGCGTTTGCAGTTTCATCTCAAACGGACTCTAGAACTATACTCGATATGGGTGGAGCAGAAAAACTTTTAGGAAAAGGTGATATGTTATTCTATCCTTTAGGAGCAGCTAAACCAGTTAGATTACAAGGTGCGTTTATATCAGAATCGGAATCAGAAAGAGTAGTAGATTATGTAAAGAGTCAAGTTAATGAAGAAGTTAAATATGAAGAATGCATAGTAGATAGTATAGCTAAGATATCTAAAGAACAAGATAGTGATGCTGATGAACTTTTAGGAGATGCAATAGAATTTGTAGTTGAAAGTGGGCAAGCTTCAGCTTCTATGCTTCAAAGAAAATTTAAAATTGGATTTAATAGAGCGGCAAGACTTATAGATTCTATGGAAGAGAGATCTATAGTTGGTCAAAGTGAAGGAAGTAAACCTAGAAAGGTTTTAGTAAGCAAACAAGACTTAGAAAATTTAGAGGGTGAATAAATTTGAAGACAATAGACATAAAGAGTGCGTTAGACCTACCAAATACTATATTTATAGATGTTAGAACGCAAGCGGAATTTGAAGAAGACCATATACGTGATGCTTTTCATATGCCACTATTTAATGATGATGAGCATAAAGACATAGGAACTATATATAAAATGCAAGGAAAACAAGAAGCTGTACAAAAGGGATTTGACTATGTAAAAGATAAGTTAAAACATATGTACATGGAAGTTTTAAGTTTAGCTAATGAATATGAAAATATAGTTATATACTGTGCAAGAGGCGGCATGAGAAGTGGAAGTTTAGTAAATATGATTTCAACATTAGGTGTAAATGTATATCAATTACAAGGTGGATATAAAGCATATAGAAACTTTGTATTAGATTACTTTAAAACAGTTATGGATACAAAAAAATTTATAGTTCTTCATGGGTTAACTGGTGTTGGAAAAACAGATGCATTACTTATGTTAGAGGAAAAAGGAATAGACATTATAGACTTAGAAGGTTTAGCTAAAAATAGTGGATCTACATTTGGGTTTATAATGTTTAACGAAAAGCCACCTACACAAAAGAGGTTTGAAACTAATATTTTTGAAAAACTATATTTTTCAAAAAGTGATTATATATTTATAGAAAGTGAAAGTAAAAGAGTGGGACATGTTAATGTACCTCATGAAATATATGAAGGTATAGTAAGGGACGGATATCATATATTATTAGAATGTAGTGTAAAGTCTAGAGTAGATAGATTATGTAGAGACTACATATATACAGAGAATAAGAACTTTGAAGCATTAATACAGTGTATTAATAAGTTTAGAAAAAGATTAGGAAATCAAAAAGTTGATTATTATATTGAATTATTTAATGAAGGTAAATACGATCAAGTTGTAGAACATTATTTAGTAGATTATTATGATGCGCTGTATGGGCATTCTGTTCAAAAATATGAGTACAATAGAGTTCTTAATTGTGATAACATGAAAGAAGCAGTTTTAGAGTTAATAGATTTTCATAAGGCAGCGAAGGAAGGAGCGAATTAAATGTTAAAGATAGCATTAGAGTCATTAGGATGTTCTAAAAATTTAGTAGATGCAGAAATAATGATGGGGATTTTAAATAGAAAAGGATATAAATTAGTAGGTGAGTTTGAGGAAGCTGATATAATTTTAGTAAATACTTGTGGATTTATAGAATCAGCAAAACAAGAATCTATAGATACTATATTAGACTTAGCTCAATTAAAAGAAAACGGAAATTTAAAGTTACTTATAGTTACAGGATGTTTAGCTCAAAGATATGCTAAGGAATTACAATCAGAAATTCCAGAAATAGATGCTATAGTTGGAACAGGAAGTTACCAACAAATAGATGAAATAATAGCAAATCTTGAAAAGGAAAACAACATAGTAAGTTTAAATGATATTGAATTTGCTTACAATGAAGATCTTCCAAGATACGTTACAACTCCAGAATACATGGCGTATTTAAAAATAGGTGAAGGTTGTGACAATCACTGTACGTACTGTATAATACCAAAATTAAGAGGTAGATATAGAAGTAGAAAAATGGAAGATATAATAAAAGAAGCTAAAGATCTTGCTTCTAAAGGAGTAAAAGAATTAGTAGTTATAGCTCAAGACACTACAAAGTATGGTTTAGATTTATATGGAGAGGTTAAACTTCCGCAATTATTAGAAGAACTTGCACAAATAGATGGAATAAAATGGATAAGAATAATGTACTCATATCCTGAATCAATAACTGAAGAACTTGTAAAAGTAATTAAAAAATATGATAACATATGTAATTATTTTGATATGCCTATACAACATGCAAGTAATAAAGTTTTAAAATTAATGAATAGACACACGACTAAAGAAGACATTAAATCTAAAGTTGAAATGATAAGAAAATATATACCTGATGCTACATTAAGAACAACTATAATAGTTGGATTCCCTGGAGAAACTGACGAAGATTTTAATGAATTAGTTGAATTTGCAAAAGATATGAAGTTTGATAGACTAGGAGCTTTTGCATACTCTAGAGAGGAAGACACTCCAGCGGATAAACTTCCTAATCATTTAGATGAAGATGTAAAACTACAAAGAAGAGATCAACTTATGTTAGTTCAGCAAGAAATATCACAGAATTTAAATGCACAGAAAATTGATAATGAATATGAAGTTTTAATCGAAGAGCAAATTGAAGATAAGGTATATATAGGTAGAACACAAGGAGATGCAGAAGAAATAGACAGTATAGTTTATGTTAAGTCTGAAAATCAACTTGAAATAGGATCATTTGTAAAAGTAAAAATAAATAATGCCTTAGAGTATGATTTGATGGGAGATGTAGTTAATGAACTTGCCTAATAAATTAACTTTATTTAGGATATTTTTAATACCAGTTTTTATAATAGTAATGATGTTAAATTTACAGAGTAAATTTTTAATAGCTTGTATGATATTTATAGTAGCATCTGTAACTGATGCTATGGATGGTCATATAGCTAGGAAATACAATTTAGTAACAGACTTTGGTAAATTTATGGATCCTCTTGCTGATAAGCTACTTGTAATATCAGCTCTTACAACAATGATAGAGTATGATTTAGTGGCTGCGTGGATGGTTATTATAATTGTTGCTAGGGAACTTACAGTTAGTATATTAAGAGCAATTGCAGCTGCAGACGGAAAAGTAATAGCTGCAAGTTCTGGAGGAAAATTAAAAACTATTTCGCAAATGGTAGCCATAGTAATTCTTTTACTAGGCGCTCATACAGCTAATCCTGTATTTTTAAACATAGGTAGAATTACTATATTAATAGCAACGTTGCTTACTCTTTACTCAGGTTGGGAGTATGTTTATAAAAATAGAAATTTATTTATGGGAAGTAAATAGTGATAAAAAATGGATAACTAATAGTTATCCATTTTTGTGTTTCAAGAAAATATAATTTTAAAAATTTGAGTATAACCTATGAAAGTAATAAGTTTTTAAAAGGAGGTTGAATTTTACAATGCAAGATAATTTAAACTTATGGAAAAATATGTATAAATTGATATAATTAAAGTTAATACTAATAAGGTATTATTTAATTGACTTTAAGTCATAAAAAATATATAATAAATATAGAACAAGTGTTTGATGGATGTTTTGCTTTAAGTAAAATTTGAATAAATGATTTTTAGAAGGGAAGGTAACATAAATGGCAGGAATACAAGATGAAAAATTAAAAGCGCTGAATTCGGCGTTATCTCAAATAGAAAAAGATTTCGGTAAAGGATCTGTAATGAAACTTGGAGAGGCTAAGGGTATGGCTATAGATGTTATACCAACAGGTTCTATAGGGCTTGATATAGCAATAGGTATAGGCGGGCTTCCAAAGGGTAGAATAGTTGAAATATATGGACCAGAATCTTCTGGTAAGACAACAGTTACTTTACATGCAGTAGCAGAAGCTCAAAAACAAGGTGGAATAGCAGCGTTTATAGATGCAGAGCATGCACTAGACCCAGTATATGCAAAAGCATTAGGTGTAGATGTTGATAACTTAATAGTTTCACAACCAGACACAGGAGAACAAGCGTTAGAAATAGCAGAAGCACTTATAAGAAGTGGGGCTATAGATATAATAGTAGTTGACTCAGTAGCAGCATTGGTTCCAAAAGCTGAAATAGAAGGGGATATGGGAGATTCTCACGTTGGTCTTCAAGCAAGACTTATGTCTCAAGCATTAAGAAAGCTAACAGGATCTATAAAAAAATCTAATTGTGTAGCTATATTTATAAACCAATTAAGAGAAAAAGTTGGTATTATGTTTGGTAGTCCAGAAACTACAACAGGTGGTCGTGCTCTTAAATTCTACTCTTCAGTAAGACTAGACGTAAGAAAAATAGACACTATAAAGCAAGGCGATAAAGTAATGGGAAGTAGAACAAGAGTAAAAGTTGTAAAAAATAAAGTTGCGCCTCCATTTAAGCAATGTGAATTCGATATAATGTATGGAGAGGGAATATCAAAAGTTGGGGACTTACTAGATATAGCTGCAGACATAGACGTAATTAAGAAATCAGGAGCTTGGTATAGCTACAATGATACTAAATTAGGACAAGGTAGAGAAAATGTTAAAAAATTCTTAGCAGATAATCCTGACTTAACAGAAGAAGTAGAAGGTTTAGTAAGAAAATATTACAAATTAGATGAAAATAGAGATGGCGCAGATGAAAATGAAGATTCAATAGAAAATATTGGAGAATAATAGCCTGTATACCTCCTATTAACTTGACACCAGATTGAAAAAATTATAAAATTAAATAAGAATAAAATATTCTTATTTAGTTTATAAAAATAGATGTTATAAATACTGTAGTTAACGGTTTATTTAACAAAGGAGGTGGATGTCATAGTAGAGGCAATAATAGGCGCTTTATTGGGAATATTTGTGGGTATTATAGTTGGTTATTTTGTAAGAAAAAACATATCTGAAGCTAAGATTGGCCAAGCTGAAAAGATGGCCGATGATATAATAGATAAAGCAAACAAAGATGCAGAAACTTTACAAAAAGAAAAACTATTAGAAGCAAAAGAAGAGATCCATAAATGGAGAAATGAAGCAGAGAAAGAAAACAAAGAAAGAAGAATTGAAGTTCAAAAGTTTGAAAGAAGAATAATTCAAAAGGAAGAGGTTTTAGATAAAAAACTTCAAGCTCTAGAGAATAAAGAAACGGTTCTTAATGATAAACTTAAAAAGATTGAGAAAAAAGAAGAAAACGTTGAAGCTATTAAAGTTCAACAATTAGAAAAATTAGAAAGCATATCTGGAATAACTTCAGACCAAGCAAAAGAAATCATATTAACTAATGCTGAAAGAGAAGTAAGAAGAGAGATGTCTATAATGATAAAGGAAATAGAATCTCAAGCTAAAGATGAAGCAGATAAGAAGTCTAGAGAAATAATAGGATATGCTATACAAAAATGCGCAGCCGATCATGTGGCAGAAACTACTGTAACAGTGGTTAACCTTCCTAACGATGAAATGAAGGGAAGAATTATAGGTAGAGAAGGTAGAAATATTAGAACATTAGAAACTCTTACTGGAATAGATTTAATAATAGATGATACTCCAGAAGCAGTAATATTATCTGGATTTGACCCTATAAGAAGAGAAGTTGCAAGAATTGCACTTGAAAAGCTTATCGCAGATGGAAGAATACATCCTGCAAGAATTGAAGAAATGGTTGAGAAAGCTAGAAAAGAAGTTGATAATATAATCAAAGAGTTTGGAGAACAAGCTACTTTTGAAACAGGGGTTCATGGATTACATCCAGAATTAGTAAGACTTTTAGGTAGACTTAACTATAGAACAAGCTATGGACAAAATGTTTTAAGACATTCTATAGAAGTAGCTCATATAGCTGGTATAATGGCTGCTGAAATAGGAGCAGACGTAAAATTAGCTAAGAGAGCTGGATTACTTCATGATATAGGTAAGGCAGTTGATCATGAAATGGAAGGAACTCATGTTGAGATAGGTATGGACTTACTTAGAAGATACAAAGAATCTAAAGATGTTATACATGCTATGAGTACTCATCATGGAGATTATGAGCCACAAACTATAGAAGCTGTACTAGTTACAGCTGCAGATGCTATATCAGCTGCAAGACCTGGTGCTAGACGTGAAACATTAGAAGCATACATTAAACGTTTAGAGAAATTAGAAGAAATAGCTAATTCATATGAGGGTGTAGATAAATCGTTTGCAATACAAGCTGGTAGAGAAATCAGAATAATGGTTAAACCAGAAAATGTAAACGATGAAGATATACATTTATTAGCAAGAGATATGACTAAGAGAATAGAGGATGAATTAGAGTATCCTGGACAAATCAAAGTTAGCATAATAAGAGAAACAAGAGCAATAGAATACGCTAAATAAGAAAATAATTTAAGCGAATATATCATTTGATATATTCGCTTTTTTGATTTTTTGAATTGAAATAATAAGAATAATTTACTTTAAATAAGATTAAAATACTAATATTAAAATTTATAAACATAATAGGAGATATAATTATGAGACGTCCAAAGTTATTAATCAGTAAATGTTTAGGATTTGAAAATTGTAGATATAATGGTCAAGGAGCAAGCAGCAAGTTTATAGACTCTTTAAAAGATTATGTTGAATTTTGTGCAGTATGTCCTGAGGTTGAAATAGGTCTTTCGACTCCTAGAGAAGCTATAAGAATTATTGACTATAATAATGAAAAAAAACTTATTCAACCGAAAAGCAATAAAGATTATACTAAACAGATGAAAAATTTTTCTCAAAATTACATTTCTAAATTGGATGATATTGATGGATGTATATTAAAGAGCAAATCACCTTCATGTGGGATAAAAGATGTTAAAGTATATCATAAAAGTGGGCAATCAACATTAACTAATGGAAGTAATGGTTTTTTTGCGGAGGAAATATTGAATTCGCATGGTTACTTACCTATAGAAAATGAAGGTAGACTTAAAAATTACTCAATAAGAGATGAGTTTTTAACTAAATTATTTATGATAAATAATTTTAAAAGTGAAAAAAGTGATATAAAAAAATTTCATAAAAATAATGAGTTGCTATTAAAAAATTATGATGTTAAAATTTTTAGCCATTTAGATACTATGTGTAAAAATGAAGAATATAAAGATTATCAAAATACGTTATTTCAACTTTTAAATAAAAATAGAAATACAAAAAAAAATATTCAAACTATTTTAGATATATACAATAAATATGAAGAATATTTATCTTTAAAAGAAAAGGAAGTATTTGTTGATAATATAGTTAAGTATAGCAAAGGTAAAATACCATTGAATACAGCCTTAAATAACGTAAAAATATATGCAGCTAGATTTGAAGACGAAAAAATTTTAAGTCAAACTATATTTAATCCATACCCAGAGAGCTTAATAAATTTAATGGACTCCGGTAAAGGAAGAAGTTTATAAATCTATATAATAAAAAATTATAAAATGATAATAATAATAAAGAAAAAATGAAAGGAGAAATGATATGTTAAATACTCTTGCTAGAAATCAATATGTTAAAATATCAAATTGCAATAAAAATGAAGATGTTGAATATGGAGTTGTTGTGAATAAAAATGAAGATAATTACGATATAATGAGTATTGGATTTGAAAATAAAAATGGAAATTTCTTAGAGTATCCTCCTAATGTAGACAAATTAGTTCAAAGTTATAGTATAAATGATGCTGACTTTGAAGAAGTAAAGAAAAATGAAATAAGAAGAAAAATGAATATATGGTTAGAAAGCCACTATAAATCATAAAAAATAGGTACTTTAAATAGTACCTATTTTTTACGTTTAAGAAAATTATTATAAAAAAAGAGTAATAAGGATGTTTCATGGAAATAATAAATGGAAATAATATATTAAATATATCAATATAGCAAAAAACTATTTAAAATGATATAATTATATAAAATGAGGGGGATGAGAAATTGAGCCAGTACATAAATATAAATTCCGAGCTAGATGCATTAAAGATAAAAGAATTTGAAAAGGTTTTTTATCAAAGTATGAAAGAGGAAGCTAATGTAGTGCCAAAGGTGACTCCTTTTAAAGGAATAAATACAGATCTTCTATATATAAAAGATAAAAGAGTTTTGTTTATAAAGTTTATGGATACAACAGAAGATTTATTTATGCTCTTAGAAGATGAATTGTTAGAGGTAATGGAAGAAGAATATGATCTTTTAAGAAAGCAAATGAGCAAAATAGGTAATGATATTGAATATAACTACATATTTATAATGCCCCACGTATCTATATATGATAATGGAGATAATGACTTTGTAGAAAATAATATAATAGATAAAGAGAAGCTATACAAAATAATGAACTATGAAATTAGCATAGATGAATATTTAGGAAATCCAAATGATGAAATTTTACTTAATTTATTCATGTTACAAATTTGCCCTGAATATTACGTGATAAATAATAATCTTAATTTAAATAAAAATCTAAAGAAAATATCTTTTTCAAATGAAGATTATAGCTATACAGCTACTATGCTAGAAAGAAATCAAGTTGAGAAAGTAGCTTCGGTTAAATATGGAGACACCTTATACAAAGGAGCATCTGGATGTGGGAAAACTACTATATTATTAGCTAAAGCTATAAAATTAGCTAGAATATACCCACACCATAAATTTGTAATATTCACTTATACAAAACAACTTAGAAATGAGCTAAAAGAAAGATTGGATATTTTATATAAAGACAATAATAATATAGAAATTCATACATTTACATCTTTCTTATTTAAATTAGCAAAAGCATACAACTTGGTGTTTGATTACAATATGCTAAAAAATACTCCTGATAAGGTATATAAAAACCTTGTTTTACAAGCTAAAAATACTATAAAAAATAAAAGTATGTTTAAAGGAATATTTATAGATGAAATTGAATGCTTCGAACCTGAACAGATTGATTTCATAAGAAGCTTCCTGTATAAATCTAAGTATATATTTAATGCATTTGAGTGCAAAGGGTTAAATATATTTAGTAATTTAAGTATATTTAAAAACTCTTGGGACCATATACAGTTTAATGATACAATACAATTAAATGATAACTATAGACAAAGTAATAATTTAGTTGAGTTTGTAAATAATTTTGATAAAAATTCAAATGATTATATAAAGAGTATAAGACCTAAGGTTGCAAATAATATGTATTATTTATCAAACTATATTAGAAAGAGTAATAAGGCTGTAGATATAATAAAAGTTTCGGATATAGAAGAACAAATAAGTTCTGTAATATGGGAAATTGAGTATTTAACTACACAAAAGGGACTTAGTTATTCTGATATAGCAATTGTATATCCTTTTAATAAGAAAAAGTTAAAAAATGGGAAAACTATATATTTTCAATATATGTTAAAAAAAGATTTGGAAGAAAATGAAATACCATATATATATGGGGACGATGAATTAACTAATGTAGCAAAAAAAGCGGGAGTTACGATAGCAAATATCTATACTATAAAAAATTTAGAATATAAAGCTATTATATTTTGTGAATTAGAAATGCTATATAACCATAGTATTAATGATATAAATCAAGATTATCAAGTGAATGACTTTGTAGGAGATCTAAATAAAGTATATCTTGCTATAAATAGAGCTACAGATTACTTAAGTATTATAACTACTTTTAATGAAGGTGCAAGTGACATAATAAGGTTATTAGTAGATTCAAAAAAATAAAAGAAGCACATAGTGCTTCTTTTATTTATATTAAAAATGTAAAGTATGCAAATACTATTACACCAAGTACTATTCTATAGTAACCAAATGCCTTGAAGTCATGTTTCTTGATATAATCCATTAAGAATTTAATAGCAAATACAGAAACTATAAATGCTGTTACAAATCCTGCACCTAATACTAACCATTCAAATCCAGAGAAGGCAGCACCAGTTTTATAAAGTTTAAGTGCACTTGCACCAAACATTGTAGGTATTGCTAAGAAGAATGAAAACTCAGCAGCTACATATCTAGATGCACCTAATAATGCAGCACCTATAATAGTTGATCCAGATCTTGAAGTACCTGGGATTAAAGCTAAACATTGGAATAGTCCTATTCCTAGAGCTAATTTATATGTAAGCTGTGAAAAATCATTAACTTTAGGTTTTTTATTTCTGTTCTCAATTAATATCATTATAACCCCATAAACTATAAGAGTTATTGAAACTGTTGTAGGGTTGAAAAATAATGAGTCTATAGCATCATCAAATAAAACACCTAGTATTCCGGATGGAATTACTGCTATAATAACCTTAATCCATAAGTTAATTGTATCCTTTTTCTCTTTTTCTGTTTTAGAAGAATCTAAAGGATTTAATTTTTTAAAATATAGTGTTAATACAGCAAGTATAGAACCTAATTGGATTACAACCATAAATGTGCTTACAAACACCTGTGATAAATCAAATTTAACGAATTGTTCAACTAATATAAGATGACCTGTACTACTTACAGGCAGCCACTCAGTTATACCTTGAACTATACCAAGTATAATGGCTTTAAAAATTTCTAACAATTTTAACTACCTCCTAATTTAAACTAATTTTACCATACGTTAAAGTATACCAATATTAATAAATATATTCAATATTTTAAAAAGGTATTTAAAAATAAGTTAGAAAGTTAATAACTATAAAAAGACAGGGGGACTAAGTATGGAAGAAAATATAATTTTAAATGAATATGAGTATGAAATCTTTAAAGGATTTTCAAAAAAGCATAATCCAGCAACCAAGCATGACTATTTAAGCAAAGTTATATTATTTAAAGAATATGTAAATAATAAAGACTTAGTAAGCGTAACTAAAGAAGATTGTAGTGGGTTTATAGAGTTTGTAAAAGATAACTATGCAAAATCTACATCAGAAAAAATATATAGTTACTTACATAGTTTTTATAATTACATGAAAAATGAAGAGTACATAGAAATTAACCCTTTTAAGCTAGTTAAAAAACCAAAAGTAAGTAGAATAAAAACTAAGGATGACGTACTTAGCATTCAAGAAATAAACCAAATTATAGATACGTTGCCTAGATTAAACATGAGAGATAGATTAATAATGGTATTTCTTATAACCACTGGATGTTTATTAAATGAATTAGTAAATTTAAAGTGGAAAGACTTGATGGTTGATGAAAATAACAATGCATATGTAAGATTAGGAAAAGGCAGAAAGGAAAGGGTTGTAAAGCTACATCCACATTGCTTTTCTAAAATAGAAGAATATAGAATATATCAAGGACTGCCGTCTTGCATAATGCCAACAGAAGATTTTGTGTTCACTAGCCAACAAAGAAATTCTATAACAGATAGAAATGTAAGAATAATTGTGAAAAAAGCTTTAGATATGGCAGGGCTTAGTAATTATTCAGCAAAAGATTTTAGACATTCATTTGCAGCCATAAGTTTAAGACTTGGTGCTGGAGAGGAAGAAGTGAAAAATCAACTTGGTTGGAGTGACAAATACTATGCAATAAGATATAAATATGTACTTAACTTTGTAGATAGTGAGAGTATCGATTATATTATATCGAGTGACAAAATGAACATAAATAAAAAATAACTTGTTATTGTTCGTTTAATTATATATAATTAAAATTATAATAATAATATAAAGACACAAGGAAGGTGCTAAATAGAATGGAAAATAAATATAGTACATATGCAAATCCATTAATAGATAGATATTGCAGTAAAGATATGAGTTATATATTTTCTCCACAATGCAAATTTTCTACATGGAGAAAACTTTGGGTTGCATTAGCTGAATCAGAAAAAGAGTTAGGGCTTAATATAACAGATGAACAAATAAATGAATTAAAAGCTAATATAAATAATATAAATTTTGATGAAGCTAGAAAAATAGAAAAAGAAGTAAGACATGATGTTATGAGTCATGTAAAAGCTTATGGATTACAATGTGATAGTGCTAAAGGAATAATACATTTAGGAGCAACTAGTGCATATGTTGGAGACAACACTGATGTAATTCAAATGAATGAAGCATTAAAACTTATAAGAATAAAATTAGTAAACTTAATAAATAATTTAAAAGAGTTTGCTTTAGAGAATAAAGATATACCAACTTTAGGATTTACTCATTTCCAAGCAGCTCAACTTACAACAGTAGGAAAAAGAGCATGTCTTTGGGCTCAAGATTTATTAATAGATTTAGAAGATTTAAACTTTAGAATAGAAAATATGAAGCTTAGAGGTGTAAAAGGAACAACTGGAACACAGGCTAGTTTCTTAAGTCTATTTGAAGGTGATGATGAAAAAGTAAAAGAACTGGATAAACTTGTATGTGATAAGATGGGTTATAAAGCATCATATGCAGTAAGCGGACAAACATATACTAGAAAATTAGACTACCAAGTTATATCTATTTTATCAGGAATAGCTCAAAGTATGCATAAGATGACTAATGATATAAGACTTTTACAAAGTTTAAAAGAGTTAGAAGAACCATTTGAAAAAAATCAAATCGGATCGTCTGCAATGGCATATAAAAGGAATCCTATGAGAAGTGAGAGAATAGCTTCATTATCTAAGTTTGTTATAGGGGAATCTTTAAGTCCTGCATTAGTACAAGCTACTCAATGGTTAGAAAGAAGTTTAGATGACTCTGCAAACAAAAGATTAGCTATACCTCAAGCTTTTATGGCAGTAGATGCTATACTTGAAATCGGTATAAATGTAACTAATGGTCTTGTTGTTTATGAAAGTATAATAAATAAGCATATAAATGAAGAATTACCTTTTATGGCTACAGAGACTATTCTTATGGAGGCTGTAAAAAGAGGTGGAGATAGACAAGAATTACATGAAGTTATAAGAGAGTACTCAATGCAAGCTGCCAAAAGAGTAAAGCAAGAAGGAAAGGATAATAACTTATTAGAGTTAATTCTTTTAGATTGCGATACATTTAAGATGTCAAAAGAAGAAATTCTATCAATAATGGATCCTAAAAACTTTGTAGGAAGAGCTCCAAAACAAGTTGTTGAGTTTGTTGAGGATGTAATAAATCCAGCTATAAGCGAATATAAAGATTCTATAGGAATGAAAATAGATTTAAGCGTGTAGAAAATAGAGGTTTTTAACCTCTATTTTTTTATTTTAAAATTAAATTTTAAAATCAACTTTAAAATTATAAATG
>NZ_LBBT01000044.1 GCF_001006285.1 Paraclostridium benzoelyticum | reverse complement strand
ACACTACACTTCAGCCTGGGTGACACAGCAAGACTCTGTCTTAAAAAATAAAAATAAAATAAAATAATCTATTTCTAGTGTAACTAGTGTATATAAAAACATATATATAAATATACACTACTTTCATAGGGGGAATAGATTTGAGAAGAAGATATGAAAGAATGCAAATTATATGCAAAGATTTATCAGAAGAAGCTTTTAAATCTTATACTGGTAAAAAAGACTATAAAAGAGCTATCCACTGCTATACCATATTAGCTACGAGCATGGGTGTTCCAGCAGATATTGCTAGTTTTGCAAAGAACATGCTAGCTAGATTGAATAAAAAAATAGAAGAAAATATTTAAAAAAAGATTGCTTGATAAAAATCAAGCAATCTTTTTTAGTTGTTTTTTTAGTAAAAGTGTTGACCTAAATAAGATAAAGTGTTATATATATAAGTGAGAAAAGTTAAAAAGGTTACACTAAATAAACAAATAAAACATACTATAAATTAATATAAAAAAACTGGGAGGACTTTATTATGAAGGCAAGAGTTGCAATAAATGGATTTGGAAGAATTGGAAGAATGGTTTTAAGAATAGTTGAGGAAAACGGTTTGGATGGGTTTGAAATAGTAGCTATAAATGCAAGAAGTGATGCTAAAACGTTAGCACATTTATTTACTTATGACTCTTCTTACGGAATATTTAGAGGTAAAGTAGAAACAGATGAAAAAGAAAATATAATTATAAATGGAAGAAAAATAAAAGTATTAAAAGAAAATGATCCTGAAAACTTACCATGGAAAGAATTAGGAGTAGATATAGTTATAGAGTCAACTGGGAAATTTACTAAAAAAGAGGATGCACAAAAGCATATAAATGCAGGAGCTAAAAAAGTAATAATTACTGCTCCAGGAAAAAATGAAGACAAGACTATAGTAATAGGTGTAAATGAAAATGAGTATGACAATAGCATACATCATATAATATCTAATGCTTCTTGTACTACAAACTGTATAGCCCCAGTAGTAAAAGTTTTAGATGCTGAGTTTGGAATAAATAAAGGACTAATGACTACTATTCATGCATACACTAATGACCAACAAATATTAGATAAGACACATAAAGATCTTAGAAGAGCAAGAAGTGCTGGTGTTTCTATGATACCAACGACAACAGGAGCAGCTAAGGCTGTGGCAAAAGTATTACCAGATTTAGAAGGAAAATTAAATGGATTTGCAGTAAGAGTTCCAAGCCCTAGTGTTTCTATGGTAGATTTAGTTTGTGAATTTAGCAGAGATGTAACAGTTGAAGAAGTAAATAGAGCTTTAGAAAATGCAGCTAAGAAGGAGTTAAGTGGAGTATTAGGTTATTCAGATTTACCACTTGTATCTGTAGATTATAAACAAACTTCAGAGTCATCAATAGTAGATGGATTATCAACTATGGTGAATGATGGAAATCTAGTTAAAGTAGTAGCTTGGTACGATAATGAATGGGGATATTCATGCAGAACTGTAGATTTAGTAGCATATGTTTCAAAAGAACTTTTAGTAGCTAGCAAAGTTAGCGCGTAGTTAAAAAAAGCTTACAGAGGTTTTCTGTAAGCTTTTTTATATAATATATGAAGTTATTCAGTTAAAGTGAATTTTTATCCTTCAGAATTTTACTTAATCTAAATTTATGAATAAATGAAATTTATATCCTAAATAATAGCATAAAATATCTGTAAATAGTTTTAAAAATGTACATTATAGTATATAATTTTAATAAGAAATATCATATTAGAGGGCTACTTAATAAAGTAGTCTTTTAATTTAGTAAGGAAGTGGATTAATGAATTTTTGGAGGGAGAAAAAAAATAAATTTTATTTTTGTAGCGTATTTATTATAGCTATACTTATAGGCCAGTATTTTCTTTTCAAATATGGAATAGTAAGTCCACTAGTAAAAGGTGTAGAACTGCGGATAACTAAAGGTGAATATATTCAAAATATAGATGAATATGTAATAAAATTAGGCGATTCTATAAAGGTAAATAGTGGCGAATATATTGTTATACCACCGTATTCATCAAAGCCTAACATCGGGTATAAAGCGTCTGACTCCGATATTTTATCAATAAAAGGTGATACAATAACTGGTATAAAAGAAGGATACTCGGCAATTATGATTATGAAAGATAGTAGAGCTATAAGAAGAGCTACTATAAGGGTGGTAAACCCAAAAGTAGAAAATTTAGACGTATCTATAAATCAGTTAAAGTATGTAGGAGATACTTCTCCTATAGATGTAAATGTAGATGTTGACTTTAAATTTAATGATAAAGAAAAATATACATATGAAATATCTGATGAAAAAGTTTTGAAAGTTGAAAATAATCAAGTTAAAGCTATTGGAGTTGGAAGTTCTACATTGAAAATAAAAGCTGGAGATAAAACTAAAGAATATAAATTTAACATACAAGCTAAAGTTTCTAATTTATATAGTAACAATAATATAAATGTTCATATAAATGAAGAAAAAAGCTTAGGGGTAAAAGTAGAAACATACCCTAAAAATTTACAACATCCTAAGGTGAATTATGAAATTGTTGGATTTAAGTTACCAATATCAACTGCAATTGAGGTTTCAAGTGATGGAGTTGTAACAGGTCTTAGAGAAGGTAGTGAGAAGGTAAAAGTTACCTGTGGTGGTAAAAGTAAAATAATAACTGTAAATGTATTAAAAGAAAATACAGAATCTAAGAAAATTAAAAACTTAGAAGCTAGCTCTATAATAAATGGAGATAATTTGGAAATAAATCTTTCTTGGGATTACTTAGATGATATTCCAGAGTATGAAATATATCTTAAAAATAATTCTAAAGGAGAAAAAGATTTCAGTTTAATTAAATCAATAAGAGTAGAAAAAGATGAATTAGATAAAGATAAAAAGGTAAAAGCTTCTATTATTGTAGACTTAAAAGGCATAGATAAACCAGATATAGATTTATATGTTGTAGGTAAATCTGATGGAGTATATACTCAACGAAGTGATACAATAAATATTAAAAAAGAACATCAAAGTTCAGAAAATATTCAAGATTACAAAGTTGAAAATATAGAAGGAACTATTTCTGATGATGGGAATATAAATCTTTCATGGGATAAGTTAGAAAACTTTGATTGCACATATAGTATATATGTACGAAATAATATAACTTCACCAAATGGAGGGTTTGAGTTATACCAACATGGAGTAAGTGAGAATAAGATAACTATTCCAGTTAATTTATTAGAAGATATAAACATGGATGTATATGTTGTAGCAAATTCATCTCAAGGATCTAGTAAAAGCAGTGATATTTTAAATTTAGAAAAAAAGAAAACTGAAATTGAAGTTGAAAAGCCAATTTTACAAATAAAAAATCCTGAGAGTACATTTTAAAATGTACTCTCAGGATTTTTATTATTTTATTTTTTCTAAGTATCCACTTGGATGGAAGTAGTAGATACTAGATGTGTTTTTATCTACAAAATATCCTAAATCAGTATCTGCATTAGGTAAAAATACATATCCAGAAAGACCTTTATCTTTTAAAACAGTGAATGTATTTTCATCACCTTGGTAAGCATAAACTAAATTTGGATTCATATCTAATAGTAAGTTTAAAGCGTCATCTTTGCTTAAAGCTTTTGATATATCAGTGTTTTCATCTTTGTTAGCTTCAGCAGATTTATTATTATCAACATCTTTATTAGAATTATCAGGTTTAACAGCATCTTGATCTTTATTAACATTTTCATCTTTAGAAACATTTTGTTTATTATTAGTTTCAGTATTACTAGAATCATTATTTTTTACAATATCATCTTTTTTGTTAGTTTCATTAGGTTTAGAAACTTCTTTCTTACTTGAATCAACTGCATTAGAAACTTCTTTCTTACTTGAATCAACTGCATTAGAAACTTCTTTTTTAGATTCTAAATCAGAGTTTTTGTTGTTAGTAGAAGTACTAACTTCTTTAGCTGTGATATCTTTATTAGAATCACTATTATCTATATCAGATACAGTATTAGTTTCTAATGTTTTATTACTTTTATTTTCTTCGACGACTGAGCGTTCAACCTTTGTGGCTTCGTTACTAGGTTTTGAATCATTATTTGCGAATGAAGATTTTAAAATTGGGTTAGTAACAAATAATACACTACAGAAAACAAATAAAACAATAACTAATTTTTTCATATCATTACCTCTTTTCAAATATATATGTTATCTTCTATACATAAATATTACCATAAATTAATTGTATTATAACAGTTACATACTTGTTACTTGAGGTTACTAAATTGTAATTAAAAAAATGTTTAAAAAGTATAATTATTTACTATAATGTAGAATTATATTTATGGTTTATAAAGTTAACTAAATAGATCTTAAAAACACCCATTAAAGGAGCTGAAAGAATCATACCTGGTATACCAAAAAAACCGCCGCCAACTGTAACAGCCAAAATTGTGAAAAACGGACTAAGACCTAGTTGGCCACCTACTATTTTAGGTTCTATAAATGCAATCTCAACTTGTTGAACTAGAATTAAGTATACCAATGAAAATAATGCAACACTAGGATTGTAAAATAAATTGATTAAAACAACAGGGGTCATACCTATTACAGGACCAAAATATGGAATCATATTCATAAAACCTATTAAAGTTCCAAATAATAGAGCGTATGGAGACCCGATAAGATAAAGCCCAACTCCAGATATAACTCCCACTATAAATGAATCTAAAATTTTACCAGCGAAGTACTTTCCTATATTTTCGTTTAAGCTGTTTCCTACTTCTAAAATAAACGATGTTCTTTTTTCGCCTATTAGTACATACATCGTTTTTTTTGAAAATGAAATAAATCTCTCTTTTTCTAAAATTATATAGAAACAAATTATAAAAGCTAATATAAACTGAACTATAAACTTAGAAATAGAAAAAGTTGTTGTAAATATATCACCTAAATATCCAATAAGTAGGTTACTTATTTGAGGCATAGCTGAAAATATTTTATCCGCAACTTCTTTTAAAGTTTTAGGATCAATATTTTTTAACTGATCTCCAATTTCTATAAAGAAAGATTGTGTTTGTTTTGCATACACTGGAAATTGACTAATAATATCAGCTAAACTATTTATTATAATAGGCGCTGTAAAAAATACAAACGAAATTATAATAAAAATTAAAAGTCCATAGGTTATAAGTAAAGAATAAATTCTTTTTAGTTTTAAGTTACGCTCTAAAAAATTTACAATTGGTGAAAATATGTAAGCTAAAATAAACGCTATAATAAAAGGTGTTAGTAAAGACAATAATAGCTTTACTATATTGAAAAAGTACTTATAGTTGTCTATGAACTTGATAAATACATATGTTAGTATAAGTGTTAAAACTAAATTAACATTAATTTTGATACCTTTCAACTAAAATCATCCTTTCAATTAATTTTAAAAATGAAAAATAAAGTAATATATCTATTATACAATAAAAGTAATATGAATATATATAGTAATGGAAATAAATTCTAAGGTATAGAATGGAGGCCATCTTTTTATAGAGGAGGTGTTTTTTATAAATTATGAAGTAATTGTTAAGTATAACGGAGATATACTTGAAATAGAAAAAGATTTAGGAGTATCAGTTGAAATATTAGGTTACAATTATGCAATTATAAGTACTGAAAGTCCTGAAAAAATTGACTTACTTTTAAATTATCCACAAATTGAGTATTTAGAAAAACCATTTATATTGACAACTCAAGATATACAAAGTTTTTCAAGAACTGGAATTACGAGATTTAAAAATACAAATAGATTAACTGGAAAAGGGACTATTATAGGAATTATAGATTCAGGGATAGATTACAATATAGATTTATTCAAGGATTCAAATGGTAATTCTAAAATACTTTATTATTGGGATCAATCAATACAAGGGAAACCACCAGAAGGATTTCAGTATGGAACTTTATACACAAATGAAGATATAAACAAGGCAATTAAAAGAGAATTAACTATACCTATATCTCCGACAAGTACACATGGTACACATGTAGCTGGAATAGCCTGTCAAATAGCTGATGAAGCTAATTTAATTGTTGTAAGAGTTGGAAGCGTATTAACAGATGTCTTTTCTAAAAGTACTGAATTCATGAGAGCAATTAAATTTATCTTAGATAAAGCATTAGAGTTAAAAATGCCAGTAGCTATAAACATAAGTTACGGGAGCAATGAAGGCTCACATAGAGGTTTATCTTTATTTGAACAATACATTGATGATATGTCTGCATTTTGGAAAAACAATATAGTTGTAGCAGCAGGAAATAATGGAGATAAAGATGGTCATAAAAGTATAAAGCTGGATAAAGAGACAACAGAAGTTGAATTTGTAGTTGGAGAAAATGAGAAGATTTTAAATATAAATATATGGCCTCAATTTATTGATGATTTTAGTGTTTATATAGTTAATCCATCAAATATAAAGAGTCAGGAAATATCTTTAACTTCAGGAGAAATAAAAAATGTATTAGGGGGAACTAGAGTAAAAGGATATTTTTACCCAATAGCTCCGTATTCTTTATCTCGAAGAATATCGGTACAGCTTACTTCATCTGCATCTATAAATCCAGGTATATGGAAGTTGGTTTTTACACCTATAAATGTAGTTATGGGAGATATAAGTATATACTTACCTACATCAGAAGGTATTAGTAAAGATACACGCTTTTTAGAAGCTAATAAAAATTTAACAGTAACAGTTCCAGGAACTGCTAATAAAGTTATAACAGTCGGGAGCTTCAACTCAACTACAGATACTGTATCTATTTTCTCAGGAGAAGGAGATATTGATCAGAATATTTACAAACCAGATTTATTAGCACCAGGAGAAAACATTTTGTCAGTACTTCCAGGTGGTAGTATAGGAGCTTTAACTGGAACTAGCATGGCAACTCCACACGTTACTGGGGTAGTATCGTTATTAATGCAGTGGGGAATCGTTGACAAAAATGATCTATTTCTGTACTCACAAAAAATAAAGGCATTTTTATTAAAAGAATCAAAAAGGAGTTCTATAGATACATATCCAAATAATTCTATGGGGTTTGGATTTTTAGATTTAACAGATGTTAGATTAGATAATATATCTAATTTAAATAAAGAATATGATTTACTTTATAGAAAAAAGAAAAAAAAAAAGTTAAAGAGCTAAGTAGATTAGACCTTCCACTTGATTTAGCTTTTAGATATCATGTAGAACATGGACCTAATTTTGAAGAAGAACTTAAAGCAATTGGATTAGATTATACTTACTATGAAATAAGTGATACAGAGGGGGTATTAACACTACCGATTAAAGATCCTAAAAGATATAATAAATTATTAAAAATAGAAGGTTTTAAATTCATAGCTTCAAGTCTTGTTATGAATCAGCTAGGTACAATAAGCAGAGACACTAGTAATGGAGTGGTTGCTAAAGAAGAGATAGGAGCTAATTTTTTGCAAAATAACTTGAATATACCTATAACTGGAAGTGGGGTATTAGTTGCAGTTTTAGATTCAGGTATAGATTACTTGCATGAAGATTTTATATATCCTGATAAAACATCTAAAATAGCATATATATGGGACCAAACTGAAGATGGAAATCCTCCAAAAGGGTACAAAATAGGAACTGAGTATTCAAGGGAAGATATAAACAAGGCTATACAAGCTAACGATAACAATTTAACTAAAGATGAAACCGGTCATGGAACTATGATCAGTGGAATATGTTCAGGCCTTGGCAATTTAAATAAGCAATATTCAGGGGTTGCACCAGATTCAGAACTTATAATAGTAAAGTTAAAAAAAATTGAGGGAAATTATGATAGTACATTTTTAAAAGCTGGAGTTATGTATGCATATGAAAAATCCATAGAGTTGAATAAACCAATAGTTATTAATTTATCTTTAGGAAGTAATAACTTAATAGGAGCAAAAGAGAATACATTAAGAAAAGAACCTCACTTTGCAAGGGGTGTATGTATAGTATCTGCAGTAGGAAATGAAGGAAATACTCAAACTCATTCAATGGGTAAAGTAAACTTTGTGGGACAACAAAAAGATATAGAAATTGAGATTTTTGAAGATGAAAGTCTTTTAGAAATAAATATATGGGTAAATAAGCCGGATAAAATAAGTGCAGCAGTTATAGCTCCTAGTGGAGAACAAAGTAAATTTATAACAGTATCTAGTTATAACGAGGTTTCAGGGCTATTCGATCTTGAATCTACATGGTATGTAATAACGTATGTATATCCCACTGAATATTCTGGGCAAGAACAAATAACAGTACTTCTTAAAAATGCAACTAAAGGAATATGGAAGATACGATTAAGAGGTGAGTATATAACAAATGGGATTTACAATGCTTATTTACCAAATCGAGCAATAATAAATCCTGGAACCAAGTTTAGAGACTCTACATCAGCATATACTATTAACTATCCAGCTACATATAGGGATGTAATTTCAGCAGGTGCATATAATTTAGTTGAAAATAGTATATGGCCACCATCATCTAGAGGGCCTACAATAAACGGGTTGTTAAGACCTGATATAGTAGCTCCAGGAGTAAATATAATTTCAACATATCCTGGAAATAAATATGCAACATTAACAGGTACATCTGCATCAGGAGCTTATTTATCAGGAGCGATTGCTCTGTATTTACAATATACAGTAGTCGATAAATATTATCCATCTAAAGGATTTACAAATATTATAAGAACCTATATACGTGCTGGAGCTAAAAGAAACTCAGAAATAGTTTATCCAAATGATATTTATGGATATGGTATTTTGGATATTAGAGGGGCTTTTGACCAACTCAAATAAAAAGGAGGAAGTTTTATTTTGGAAAAATCCTACCTTATAATTTATACAGGTGATATAGCATCTGATTTAAAAAAAGCTGGAATAGAAAAATATATGATTTTAAATCCTAGCCTTACTGTGATATATGTTCCGCAAAATTTCAGAGAAGAAACTTTAAATAGAATTCCTAGTATTACTTGGTGGCAAAGTTCTATTCCAATGAGTTCTTTAATTGAAATAACTAATAATTTAGATGAAGGAGTAAGTGTATCAGATGCAGCTTCAACAGATTATATATATAAAAACCCATATATACAATCAACAGGAAGAAATGTTTTAATTGCAATAATAGATTCAGGGATAGATTATTTACATCCAGATTTTATGGAAAACAATAAAACAAAAATAATATCTATATGGGATCAAGAAAGTGAAAAAAAAAATCCTCCAGATGGATTAATATTTGGAAGTGAATTTACAAGCGAGGATATAAATAAAGCTATAGAAGAAAACGATAAAACATTAAGTGAAGATAGTATAGGAACAGGAACTACAGCAGCAGGCATAGCAGCAGGTATGGGGAATCTAAATTCTCAATATAAAGGTGTTGCAATTGATAGTAAATTGGTTGTTGTTAAGCTTAGAGAATATAAAGACACATATAAAAAAGGAAAGATAAACTACCAAGGATCAGATTTTTTAGCATCTATAAGGTATGTATTAGATGTGGCAAAAAAAGAAAATAAAAATATGATAATAAATTTAACTGTAGGACTGATTTCTAAATCTATAGTTGAGTCGACTATGTTATCTACGTTTAATGAACTATCACAACCTGGAAATATAGTAGTAAGTGGAGCTGGAAATGAAGGGAATACAGATATTCATTATAGAGGTAATATAAAAAATAAAGAAACAGTAGATGATATAATCATACAAGTAGGAGAGCAAACAAACTTAGATATAAAATTAGTTGTAAATGGTCCTGATAAAATTGGTGCCATGATAATATCTCCAGCAGGTGAAATGAGCTATAAAATTATGTATTCACCTGATTATTATGTGTATAAAGGAAAATTTAATTTAGAAAGCACTCCTTATGAAATGAGACTTTCTTATCCTTGGTTAGAATCAGGTAATGAGGAGTTAACAATAAGTTTGTATGATATAAAGCCTGGTATATGGACCCTTAGATTGATTCCTGAATTTATAATAGAAGGAAACTATGATGTTTATTTACCAAATAAGAATATAATTTCTGAAGAAACAAGATTTTCAGATCCAGCATCAGAAGCTACTATAAGTATGTATGCAGCATCTGAAAATGTAATAACTATAGGAGCTTATAACGATAAAACAGATAGTATTTGGATAGGATCTTCAAAGGGACCTGTAAATTTAGACCTTATTAAACCAGATATAGTAGCTCCAGGAGTAGACATAATATCAACTTATATAAATAGTTCATACAATACATCTATTGGAACTGGAGTTAGTTCTTCAATAGTAAGTGGAGTATTAGCAATTATACTTGAGTATATAACTTCAGAGTATGAATTTGCTGAAGAATTACTGTCAGTTCAACCATTAAAAACATATTTAATGCTAGGTGCTACTAAAAAAGATATATATATATATCCGAATATTACGCAAGGGTATGGAATATTAAATTTAAAAAATACTATAGTAGAAATTGCAAAGAACTTTGAATAATATGAATTTTATAGACTATAATGTAAAAACTAATTACAAAATAAAAAAAGAGGTGATTAGTATGACAAATGAAAAAAGTAAGCCACTAAATGGAGAAGGAAACAAAAGATTAAAAGCTCATAGACCTGTGAACAATGAATATACAGCAGCATGGGCAGGAACTAAAGAGTTAAAAGAAAATAGTAAGGTATCGATACCATCGTTAAACAATGTTGAAGAAGCTAAAGATTGGGTAGATAATGGAAGTAAATTATAAGCAAAAAACGCTACTTAATTTAATTAAGTAGCGTTTTTATTAACTCCGTATTTTTATTCACTAGGGACTAGTATATATTCACCTGATTTTATATTATAATCACTAGAAATAATATCTATATTTTCTTTGTAAATAACCTTTCTAAAATCATCAATGTCTTCAATATTGGTATTGTAAGATTTTATTATATCGTCTATAGTTTCTCCTGAGTTAACTAAATGCTTTACCAAGTGACGCCCATCCATAACCTTCGTATAAGCTTTATTATAAGAAAGTTCAGTTAAATCATTAAAAGCAGGTACGTTTTCAGATAAATAATTTACAGAAGTATCTAAACAAGTTATATAATTATAGATAGCTTCTTTGAAAACCTGAGACAAAGAAGAGCAATCATCAACTACAGGGCCTATGAAGAGCAATACAACTATAATTAATAATACATATTTCATATAAAATACCCTCCTACATAGAAGTATTATAAAATTTGTGAAAAATATACAAATTTTATGAAAAATAAAACATTGACTAGGAAAATATAAGTTGGTATAATCTTAGTAATAATTGAAATAATATAAAAATAAAGACAGTGAAGAGAAGAGTAGGTATAAAATGTAGTTATAGCGATTTGAGGACGGTGAAAGCTCAATACGAAGTTTATATTGAAGAACATCTCGGAGTCTCTAACCGAAATTTAATAGAGTAGGCTTAGACGGAAGGTCCCGTTATAGACCATAAGCAATGCTTAGCTAAGAGGCCATTTTTATGGCAATTAGGGTGGTACCGCGATAGTAATAGTCTTTCGTCCCTTTATTTGGGATGAAGGGCTTTTTTTAATATTTAAATTTAAATTTTAGGAGGACATAAAATGCAAAGAGATTTTATAGAAATTAAAGATCTTTACAGAAACAAAGAAGAATACATCGGGAAAAGGGTAAAAGTAGCTGGATGGATAAGAACATCTAGAGCATCTAAAAATTTCGGATTTATAGAATTAAATGACGGAAGTTTCTTTAAAAATATGCAAGTAGTAATATCAGATGAAAAATTAGGAAACTTTAAAGAAATAACTAAGCTTCCAATAAGTTCATCAATCCTAGTTGAAGGTGAACTAGTATCAACAGAAGGAGCAAAACAACCTGTAGAAATACATGCAACTAATATTGAACTAGAAGGAGAATCAGATAGTTCATACCCATTACAAAAGAAAAGACATACTTTAGAATATTTAAGAACTATAGCTCATTTAAGACCTAGAAGTAACACTTTTTCAGCAGTGTTTAGAGTAAGAAGTTTAGCAGCTTATGCTATACACAAGTTCTTCCAAGATAGAAACTTCGTATATGCACATTCACCAATTATAACAGGAAGTGACTGTGAAGGTGCTGGAGAAATGTTTAGAATAACAACTATGGATTTAAATAGTATACCTAAAACTGAAGAAGGTGCAATAGATTACTCTAACGACTTCTTTGGAAAAGAAGCTAACCTAACAGTTAGTGGACAATTAAATGCTGAAATAATGGCACTTGCATTTAGAAATGTTTATACATTTGGACCAACATTTAGAGCAGAAAATTCATTTACACAAAGACATGCATCAGAGTTTTGGATGATAGAGCCTGAAATAGCATTTGCTGACTTAGAAGATAACATGGAACTTGCAGAAGATATGATAAAATACGTTATAAGTTATGTTATGGAACATGCTCCAGAAGAAATGGAATTCTTTAATAGTTTCATAGATAAAGGATTAATAGAAAGATTAAACAATGTAGTAAACTCTGAATTTACTAGGATAACATATACTAAAGCTGTAGAAATGTTACAAGAATCAGGTCATGAGTTTGAATATCCAGTTCAATGGGGAGACGACCTTCAAACAGAGCATGAAAGATACTTAACAGAACAAGTATTTAAAGCTCCTGTATTTGTTACAGATTATCCAAAAGACATAAAAGCATTCTATATGAGAATGAATGAAGATGGAAAAACTGTTAGAGCTATGGACCTTTTAGTTCCTGGTGTAGGGGAAATAGTTGGAGGATCTCAAAGAGAAGAGAGACATGATGTATTATTAGATAGAATAAAAGAAATGAATTTAAATGAAGAAGATTACTGGTGGTATTTAGAATTAAGAAAATACGGAACAGCTACTCATTCAGGATTTGGATTAGGGTTTGAGAGAATAATAATGTATATGACTGGTATGGCAAATATAAGAGACGTAATACCATTCCCTAGAACTCCAAAAAATGCAGAATTCTAATTTTATGAAATATAATAAAATTTTATTATATAAACAAAAGCCTTTAGATATTATCTAAGGGCTTTTAACATTTAAATTAAAATACATTATAGATTTTTTAATATTTGTGTAAACTGTTCTACCAACTTCTACAGCATTTACTATTGTTGCA
>NZ_LBBT01000043.1 GCF_001006285.1 Paraclostridium benzoelyticum | reverse complement strand
ATATAAATATATATAACTCACAAGAGTATATGGTTTTAGATATGTTTACAAGAAGTAACTTAGAATTAACATCTACTATAAGAGGAAATGCAAAGAAGGGATCACTTCTTCATGTTTTAGATAAAACATCTACTGCTATGGGTGGAAGAATGCTTAGAAAATATGTAGAAGAACCACTAGTAAATAAACTACGAATTGAAAAAAGACTTAATGTTATCGAAGAGCTAAAAGATGACTTTATGTTAAGGGAAGACCTAATTGAAACTCTGAAAAATGTATATGATATAGAAAGAATTTGTGGGAAAATTGCATTTGAAAAAGTTACACCTAAAGAAATGATACATTTAAAAAATTCTATAGAAAAATTACCAGAACTTAAAAAAATTATAAATTTATCAGAGGCAAACATTCTTAAAAGATATATTTCAGATATGGACGACCTAAATGATATATATAACTTGATAGATAGTGCAATACTTGAAGACCCATCAATAACGATAAAGGATGGAAATATAATTAAATCAGAATTTAACGATGAACTGAATTCTTTGAGAGATATATCTAAAAATGGTGCCTTTATGATAAAGGAAATAGAAAATAGAGAAAAAGAAAAAACGGGAGTTAAATCTTTAAAAGTAGGATTTAATAAAGTATTTGGATATTATATAGAAATAACAAAAGCAAATTTAGCTAATGCAAATATAGATGAAACATATATCAGAAAGCAAACATTAAGTAATGCGGAAAGATATATAACTAGTGAATTAAAAGAAATAGAAGATAAAATTTTAAATGCAGAAGATAAAATTAAAAATTTAGAGTATGAGATTTTTGTAAATATAAGAAATAACATATATAAAAATATAGATAGAATTCAATCCGTTGCAAAGATAATAGCTAATATAGATGTATTTGTATCATTAGCAACTGTTGCTTATATAAATAATTATGTAAAGCCTATAATTAATGAAAGTAATAAATTAGATATAAAAAATGGACGTCACCCTGTTGTTGAAAGTATCGTTGGAGAAGAAAATTTTGTACCTAATGATACGTATTTAAATCAAGGTGAAAATATTATAAACATAATTACAGGTCCAAATATGGCTGGTAAATCTACTTATATGAGACAAACTGCAGTAATAGCATTGATGGCTCACATAGGATCATTTGTTCCAGCAGAATATGCTAATATACCTATTTTAGATAGAATATTTACGAGAGTAGGAGCTAGTGATGATTTAGCTCAAGGGCAGTCTACTTTTATGGTTGAAATGACTGAAGTTTCTCAAATACTTAAAAATGCAACAGATAAAAGTTTAGTTATATTAGATGAAATAGGACGAGGCACTAGTACTTATGATGGAATTAGTTTAGCTTGGTCTATAGTTGAATATATTCAGGCAAATATAAAATGTAAGACTTTATTTGCTACACACTATCATGAGTTAGTTGAATTAGAAGATGAGTTTTATGATGTTAAAAACTATTCTGTAGCAGTTCAAGAAAACAATGATGGAATTGTATTTTTAAGAAAAATAATAGAAGGTGGAGCTGATAAGAGTTATGGTATATATGTAGCAGAGCTTGCAAAGCTTCCACAAAAAGTTATTGCTAGATCAAAGGAAATATTAAAAGATTTAGAGAAAAATCATATCCAACAAGATTTAAGCACTGCTATCAATATTAAAGAAAAATTAGAAAGTAATGAAAATCATATAGATATAAAAGCATATGAAACTTTGCAAAATGAATATGAAAGTTTCAAAGAAAATATAAATATTAAAGAAAATGACTATAATTTAAATATAGGAAAGTTAAAAAGCGAAATAAATAAGCTTAGAAAAGAGAATAAAGAACTTAAAGAAAATACTGTAGAAGATGAGGTTGCAGTTACTCAAATATCTTTTGGTTCTGTTTATGATGAAAGCTTAGTGGAAGAAATTAAAAAATTAGATATTTTAAATATGACTCCATTAGATGCTATGAATACTTTATATAGCTTGCAAACTAAGGCTAAAAAAGGTAAATAAATCAACCTATGCTAAAGACTTATAAAGAAAAGCAAATTTTTTATCTATGAAATGAGGTGAATATATGGCTCGAATTAATATATTAGACGAAGTAACAATAAATCAACTACAAGCTGGTGAAGTTGTAGAAAGACCATCTTCTGTAGTTAAGGAACTTGTTGAAAACTCAATAGATGCTCAAAGTTCTAAAATTATAGTAGAAATAGAAGATGGTGGTAAAAAATTAATTAGAATAACTGATAATGGAAATGGAATTGAATCTAGCGAAGTTGAAAAAAGTTTTTTAAGACATGCAACTAGTAAGATAAGTCAAATAGATGATTTATATGATCTATACTCTTTAGGATTTAGAGGAGAAGCTTTAGCATCTATTGCATCAGTTGCTAAAATTGAAATGATTACAAAGCATAAAGATGAGCCAGTAGGAACTAAAATTACAGTAGAAGGCGGAAAAATTATATCAAAAGAACCAATAGGAACTAATAATGGGACGACGATTATAGCTAGGGATTTATTTTTTAATACTCCTGTTAGACAAAAGTTTTTAAAATCAACGCATGCAGAAACTATAAATATTAGTGATTTAATAAATAAGCTAGTTATAGGTAATCCTAAGGTCAGTATTAAATATATAAACAATAAAAAAACTATGTTAAATTCCCCTGGTGATGGTAAGCTTATAAACACTATAAGAAGTATTTATGGAAAAGATATAACTGAAAATTTAATAGAGTTAAATCATGAAAGTCAGTTTTTTAAGGTAAGTGGATATATAGGAAACAATAATGTTTATAGAGCTAATAAAAACCTTCAACATATATATATAAATAAACGTTATGTTAAAAGTAAAATTATATTAGATGCTATAAGTGAAGGTTATAAATCTTTAATACCTATAAATAAACATGCAGTTTGTTTTTTAAATATAGAAATAAACCCATCTAAAATAGATGTAAATATACATCCTACAAAATTAGAGTTGAAGTTTGAAAATGAACAACAAATATATGTAGAACTTAAAGAGTATATAAGGAAGTTGTTAATTAGATCTAACTTGATAGGAAAATATGAAACTTATGATAATGTTGAAAAGCGAGATTTAAAAAAAGTTAATAATTTGGATAACAGCTTGGCTCATAATAAAAAACAAATTAGCTCAGAAAATATAAATCAAGGTATATTAAATAACCTAGAAAAAGAATATAAAAGTCAGACATATACATTTGAAGAGTTAGACGAAAGAAAAGAATTGGAAAAGAACATTAATAATAAAAATTTAAATAATAAAATAAGCAAAAGTAATAAAGATGAAATTGTATTAATAGACAATGCAATAGATTTAAATAAAGTTTATAGTTTTAATGATTTAGTAGAATTAGAAAAAAAAGAAGAAAATAAAAGTTTAAAAAGTAATGAAGATGATACTTTAAATAATAAACCTATAATTAGTGAAAGTTTAATAAAAGAATCTGAAAGTGTATATACAGAAAAAAATGAACAAGTAGAGTTTAACAATAATGATAAAAATAAATTTTCATTAAATGAATATATAGTTATAGGTACTATATTTAAAACATATATAATACTTCAAAAAGGAAGTCATATGTACTTGCTAGACCAACATGCAGCACATGAAAGAGTACTATTTGAAAAATATATGGATAAATTTTACAATATGGATATTAACATGCAAATGTTATTAGATCCAATTGTTTTAGAACTAGCAACGACAGATATGCTACAAGTTGAAAATAATATAGATTTATTTATGAAATTTGGTTTTGAAATAGAGATATTTGGCAAAAATCATATAATGATAAGATGTGTACCTACTATATTTGGAACACCGGAATCTGAAAAATTTGTTTTAGATATAATTGATAACATAGATGAAATAAAAAATAATTATGAGTTAAAAGGTGAAAAATTCGCATCGATGGCTTGTAAAGCAGCTATAAAAGCTAATGATAGTATATATGATGAAGAAATAAACAGTTTATTAAACCAAATTGAAATGTGTAAAAACCCTTTTACATGACCTCATGGCAGACCGATATTTGTAGAAATATCAAAAACTGAGATTGAAAAAATGTTTAAACGAATTATGTAAGAAAGAAGGGGAGCAGATGAAAAAGATACCTCTAGTCATACTGACAGGGCCAACTGCAGTTGGAAAAACAAACTTATCAATACAATTAGCTAAAAAAATGAATATGGAAATAATATCAGCAGATTCTATGCAAATATATAAATATATGGATGTGGGAAGTGCAAAAGTTACAGAAGATGAGATGAATGGAGTAAAACATTATTTAATAGACGAGGTTACTCCGGACTATAGTTTTTCTGTATCTGAATTTCAAGAAAGAGCTAATGATTATATAAATCAAATTGTAAAAAAGGGAAAATCACCGCTTGTAACTGGTGGAACAGGCCTTTATTTAAATTCTCTTATATATAATATGGATTTTGCAAAATCAGATGCAGACAACGAGTTAAGAGAAATGTTAAGAGTAGAGCTTGAAGAAAATGGAATCGACTACATGTATGAAAAGTTAAAGTCTCTTGATGAAGAAGCTGCAAATAGAATTCATAAAAATAACACAAAAAGGGTTATAAGAGCTATTGAAGTTTGTATGAGTGGCAAAAAAATGAGTGACTTTAGCAATGATTTAAAATTAAATGAAAAGTATGAACCAATAATAATAGTTTTAAATAGAGATAGAGAACATCTATATAGAAGGATTAACAAGAGAGTTGACATAATGATAAGTCAAGGTCTTGAAGATGAAGTTAAAAACCTTTTAAATATGGGGTACTCAAGTGATCTAGTATCTATGCAAGGAATAGGATACAAAGAAGTAATTAAATATCTAAATAATGAATACACTTATGAAGAAGCCATAGAAATAATAAAAAGGGATTCAAGAAGGTATGCTAAAAGACAACTAACATGGTTTAGGAGATATGAAAATGCTAAGTGGTTTGATTTAGATAACTACAATGATGAAAAAATACTTTTAGACGATGTAATTAGTTATATTGAAAAAAAGGTAAATGTTGTGTAATATAGAATATAATATATATAATAAATTTGATAAATCATTTTGGAGGGTATTAATCTAATGAAAAATACAGTATTAAACTTACAGGACTTATTCTTAAATAATGCAAGAAAAGAAAGAATACCTGTAACAATATTTTTAATGAATGGAGTTCAAGTTAAGGGGTACGTTAAGGGATTTGATAGCTACATAGTATTATTAGAAGGAGAAAATAAGCAGCAAAATCTTATATATAAGCATGCAGTATCTACTATAATACCAGGAAAACAAATAAACTTTAACAATAATAATAACCAAGGGTATAACAATAATAATCAAGGATACAATAAAAACTATCAAGAAAACAAATAATTGAATATAAAAATAAAAAAATCTTAAGATGAAAATCTTAAGATTTTTTTATTTTGGGGATTAGTTATGTGATAAAGTCACAGAATAATATATAA
>NZ_LBBT01000042.1 GCF_001006285.1 Paraclostridium benzoelyticum | reverse complement strand
TAATTAGTATTAACTCAAGGGGGATATCCAAATGATAAGGAATTTAAAAAAACTAGATAATATAAAAATAATTGAACTTTTAAAAAACGAAGTCTCTAATATAAGCGAGATTGAAATAGAAAATATGATTAACTCTAACAGTTATTGTAAAGTGTATGAAGAAGGAAATTCTATTCTAGGTTTTTCTATTTTAACTTTTGATAATATAAAAAAAGATTCAAAATTGATGTTGTATGTATCCGAATCAAATAGAAATAAAGGAATAGGTCATAAACTATACTCAAATGTTATAGATTTTATTAAGTCTAAAGAAATTGAAAAAGTTAACATTGAGATTAGAATAGAGAAATATGATACTAGTAGTTTTTTCTTAAAAAAGGGATTTAAAAGGTGGTTTGGATACTGTCATATGAATTATAAAGGAGATAATAAGGATTCAAGTTTAAATCCAGTTAGGTACAAAGACACGTACTACAATAAATATAAAGAGTTATATGAAAATTGTTTTTATGATATGAGAAAATCATTAAATATACAACCTTATAGAGTTCATCCCAGTAGAGATGAGTTAATAAAAAATCAAGATTATATATTCATGTTATTAGACGAAGATAAGATTATAGGATCTGTTACACTTTTAAATAATGAAATTGATGATCTTATTGTAAACAAGAATTATCAAAATAAAGGTTATGGAAATGAACTTTTAAATTTTGGAATAAACCATTATATTTCACAGGAATCTAAGGATATTTACTTAAGAGTTGCAAATTGGAATAGTAAGGCCATTAATATTTATAAAAATGCTGGATTTAGGATAAATGTCAAAGGAGAATATTATTACTTAGACTTAAACACAAAAAAGCCTGTATAATATATATTTTTAATATACAGGCTTTCATTTGTTTAAATTCATAAGTACTTGTTAAATAAAAGCTTTAAGAGTTTTTACTTATGTAGATTTTAAAAGCTTTTATAGCTAAGCACATTGTGTATATTGCAATAATTTTTATAATGAACGTTAGAAGCATATTAAATAAATTAAAAACAATCATTCCATTCATGGCTAAATCCATAATAAACTCTCCTAATTAGCATTTGTAAGTCTCTTATTAAAAATTGATTTTACAGGTTTATATAAAACCAATAAAATTACTAAGCTAATGATAATTATTTTAAATATTGAATCATAGCCATAAGAAATTTGAGTATGAATTAGGTTAGGATCATCGACTGATTGAATAACCCCTTTTGATGTAATCATTTGAGATGGTCCAATTATAAAAAATGATATAATTCCGATTAAGCAAGAAGAAATAACTGATAAAAGTATATGATAATTATAAGAATACTTTTTCACTAAACTCCCCCCCCTTTATTTATTAAATATATTATCAGTATAAATATTGGAATAACACCAAAAATAAGAATACTTAAATCTACAAAATACGACCAACAGTAATGAAATATGAAAATCAAGAATGTTTTTTACTAGTATTGATTTTCAAAACAACAATAGGTAAGATTGTTCTAAGAAAGGGGGATGATTTATGAGTTTAATTCTCAATCTAATTATATTTTTAATTTCTTATTCGATACTGAGCTTAGTTTTTACTTTGATATTGCTATCTATTATAATGGAAATATTTCTTATTATGAAGGTAGTTTTTAATGTGAATGAACAAAGATGGGACAATCTTTTTAGATATAAAAACAATATTGTTTTAATGCTAGTTATGGTGGTTTGCTTGATTATATCTCTTTCAATTACATTTATGATAAGTAATTTATTTTTCGAATTTATAGAATTTAAATATAAAGAAATTTCATCAATACTTATTATTTTATTAATATCTTTACCTATAATCTTTAAGTTTTTTAAACTTATAGACTACATAAAATCAAAACTAACTAAAGATCCTAATCAAAAGGGATTATTTGATTAGGATCTTTAGTTAGTTTAACCCCTCTTAAAATCAGGAAAAGTGGATTTTAAGAGGGGTTAATTTTATAAATAAAAGATTAGGATGAATTAATAT
>NZ_LBBT01000041.1 GCF_001006285.1 Paraclostridium benzoelyticum | reverse complement strand
AGTTAAATACTAAATACTATAAATATAGGATTAAAATATTTTGTATATCTAAATTAGATATGAATGAAATAAGTTAAAAAAGTAGAAAGCAATACTAATTTAAATATGATAATATTAGGGTATAAATATATTAAGGAAAAAGGTGATAAAATGAGAGCTGAAATTATAACTGTAGGAACAGAAATTTTATTAGGTGATATTGTAAATACAAATTCTCAGTTTTTAGCAAAGGAATTAGCAAATATTGGGATAGATGTATATTACCAAGGTACAGTTGGAGATAATGAAACAAGACTTATGGAATCTTTAAATGAAGGTTTAAAAAGAAGTGATATAATAATTACCACTGGAGGTCTGGGACCAACGAAAGATGATATGACTAAAGAAGTAGCATCTAAGTGTTTTAATCAAGAATTGGTTTTATATATGGATATTTGGAAAGACATTAAATCTTATTTTTCTAAGTTAGGATTAGAGTTAACTGAGAATAATAAAAAGCAAGCATATTTTCCAAAAGATTGCATTATATTAAATAATCCTAATGGAACGGCTCCAGGAGCAATATTAAAAAAAGATAATAAAATGATAATACTATTACCAGGACCTCCAAAAGAAATGATACCTATGTTTAATGATGAGTTAAAGAAACACTTATTATGTTTAACTGATTATAAACTTGTATCAAAAACATTAAGATTCTTTGGAATAGGCGAATCTTCATTAGAAGATAAGTTAATAGATATGATAAATAATCAAAAAAATCCTACGATTGCACCTTATGCTAAAGAGGGTGAAGTAACTATTAGAATAACTGCAAAAGCTGAAAATACTGAAAAAGCAAATGAACTAATAAAAAATGTAGAAGATGAAATCAATAATAGGGTAGGAAATTACATATATGGTTATGATGATACTACTTTAGAGGAAGAAGTAGCAAAATTATTGGTTGAAAAGAATATGACTATAGCTGTAAGTGAATCATGTACAGGAGGAATGGTTTCATCAAAACTAATAAACTATCCTGGAATTTCTCAAAGTTTCTTAGAGGGATGTGTTACTTATTCCAATGAAGCTAAAATGAAAAGGCTAGGGGTTAAAAAAGATACTTTAGATAAATTTGGAGCAGTAAGTGAAGAAACAGCTATTGAGATGGCTATGGGAGTTGCTAAGTCTTTAGGTGCTAATGTTGGTGTATCTACAACTGGAATAGCAGGTCCTGGAGGCGGAACTGATGAAAAACCGGTTGGGTTAGTTTACATAGGACTTTATATAAATGGAGAAATTAAAGTTAAAAAATGTAATCTAGCTGGAAGTAGAGAAAAAATAAGATCTAGAGCGACAAGCGAAGCACTAAACTTAGTTAGAACAGAACTTATAAAGTAAAAGGAGTAAGCTAATGATAAAATATATATTTTGTGATTTAGATGGAACATTATATCACAATGGAATATCTAAAGAAGATGCAAATGCTATAAATAATATAGAAAAACAAGGTGTTACATTTAATATAGCTACTGGAAGAATTTTTTCTCAAGCTATAAAGATGACTCAAGATAATATTGATATGAATGGATATTATATATGTGAAAATGGATCATATATATATGATTGCAATAAAAATTTAGTTTTTAAAGGAACAATAGATGATAATATAGTAAAAAAAGTGATTGCTTTATATGAATCAGATAACGCAACATTATACTTTAAGTATAATGGAAAGGTAGTATTACTAGAAGAAAATGATTGTTTTAAGATTTATTCAGATGAATATTTAGTAGACAAAGAATTTGCAAATAAAAATACCTACAATGACCTTGTAGGTAATATAGGTATAGTATCTAAAGATGTAGACGAACTATATAGATTAGAATCTTTTTTAATTGAAGAATTCAATGATGTTTTAGACATATATTTTTCATCTGAATATACTTTAAACTTAGTTCCTAAAGGTGTTTCAAAACATGCAGCTATAAAAAATGTATGCAAAGTTTTAGGAGTTAGTTTAGATGAAGTAGCAACTATAGGAGATTCTCCAAATGATATAAGTATGCTTAAAACTACTAAATATAGTTTTGCAATGAAAAATTCAAGAAAAGAAGTACAAGAAAGTGCAAATTATACTGCTAGTTCTGTAGAAGATGCAATTAGAAAAATAAAAGAAATTAATGAAGATTTAAATTCATAGGAGGAAGTTATGAAGAAGGTATTAGTTTTATTAGCAAATGGATTTGAAGAAATAGAGGCATTAAGTGTAGTTAATGTATTAAGAAGAGCTCAAGTAATTTGTCATATGGGAAGTCTTGATACTGAATATGTAAAAGGTACTCATAATATAGAAGTTAAATCAGATGTAAATATAAATAATATAAACATAAATGAGTATGATGGAGTTGTATTACCAGGAGGACTTCCAGGAGCATATAATCTAAGAGATAGTAAAAAAGTTAGAGAAATAGTACAAAAGTTTAATAATGATGGGAAGATTATAGCTGCTATATGTGCAGCTCCAGAAGCATTAGAAAGTTTTAATATATTAAATGGGAAAAAATGCACATCATATCCAGGATTTATAAAAGATAAGAGCAATCTAAACTATATAGAAAATCAAATTGTTATAGAGGATGGAAATATAATAACTAGTAGAGGGCCAGCAACAGCTATAGAATTTTCATTAGCAATACTGAAGAAACTTGGATACAAGAAAGAATATGAAGAAATAAAAGAAGGTATGTTAGTAAACTTTTATAACGAATTTAAATAAAAATTATTAATTAAAAACTATTAAGTGATAAATATATAAGCTTAGCTTATATATTTATCATTTTTTTTATATTTATAAATATTTTCGTATAAGTCTACTTGCTTTAGATTGAGATATGTTTAATGCTTTAGCTAACTTATATGAACTTGGATTGTTTTTATAGTATTTACAAATTAAAAGCTTCTCATAGTTTTCCATTAAATTATCTAATGAATTATTTTCTTCATCTTTTACAAAATCTACGTGGTGAAGAACTGATTTTGGTAAGTGGTGTAATTCAATGTAGTCTGAGCTTGAAGTAACTAAAATGTTTTGAATTATATTTTCAAGTTCTCTCATATTTCCAGGGTAATTGTAGTTCAAAAGTACGTTTATAACTTCTGTAGACATACTTTTATCTAGATTAAAAATATTTGAGTATTTTTTGAAAAAGTGAAAAATAAGCTCCAATAAATCTTCCTTACGATCTCGAAGTGGTGGGATTTTTAGTTCTACAACGTTTATTCTATAATACAAATCTTCTCTAAATTTTTTTTGATTTATAGAATTTATTAAATCAACATTAGTTGCAGAAATAAATCGTATATCTACCTTTTTAGTTTTTACTCCTCCAACTGAAGTAAATGTTTTATCTTGAATAAGTTGTAAGAACTTAGATTGAAGTTCTTTGGGTATATCGCCAATTTCATCAAGAAATAAAGTACCTTCATTTGCTAATTCAACTAGTCCTATTTTACCCTTTGAATTAGCACCAGTGAATGCGCCACCTTCGTAACCAAATAATTCAGATTCAAGAAGGTTTGGAGAAATGGTTGAACAATTTATAGTTATAAATGGTTTTCTAGCTCTCTTACTATTTAAATGTATGTGCTTAGCAAGTGTAGTTTTACCACATCCAGATTCACCAAGTAATAAAACATTTACATTTGTTTTAGCAACATTTTTTGCTATTTCTAAAATCGATTTCATACTGGATCCTTTTATAGTAGTATCATTATAAATTAACGACTGAGATTTATTAAATGAACTTATTGTATTTTCATACAATTTTATTTTTTCTTTTATACTATTTAATTCGCTTATATCTCTAGAATTTTCTACTATAAAGTCTATATCACCATTTTCATCAAAAACAGGTGTTGCGGTTATTATAAGTGTTTTTCCAGTTATAGTTTTCTGCTCCATCGAAACTTTTTTCTTGTGTTTAACAACAGCAGGAATAGGTGTTTGATTAGAGTACCCAGCTTCATTTAAGAACATTGCTGTTTTTCCTATCATATCCTCTCTATCTATACCGTAGTTAGATTCAAATGCTTTATTACAATAAATCATATACCCATCTTTATCACATACAAAAATTTCATCATGAGAAGATTCTACTATTCTTTCAAAAAAATCTTTAGTGTATTGCATTAATATATCCCCCAGAATAATAAATTATAAACTATGTATTTAAAACTCCTTAATTATAGTATATATATAAGTCAAAATCAACTTGTTATAAATGAATACTTAATGGATTTTAATGTCGTAAGTCTATTTTAACTTATATAAAAAGTGAAAATGAGTTTGATTTGACTTATATATGATAAGAAAATGTTTCCGAAGTGAGTGATTTCAATTAGAATAAGCTTGGAATGATTTGGCATAGAAATTGCTAAAATAAATAATCGTAATAGTAGTATAGATAGGAGGATTTTCTTATGGAACAAAGAAGTAAAGGATACATATTTGTTGTAACAGCAGGAGTTTTATGGGCTACTATTGGATTATTTGCAAATTCATTATTAAACTTAGGGCTAACTCCAGAACAAGTTGCATTTTTAAGATTATTTTTAGGTTTTTTGATATTATTTATTTATAGTTGTGTAAAAATGCCAAATGCACTTAAGATAAACAGAAAAGGATTAATGTATTGTATTCTTGTAGGTATAATAAGCCAGGCTGGGTTTAATATATGCTATTTTAATGCTATAGATTCTATTGGAGTTTCCGCGTCTGCAGTACTTTTATACACATCTCCATTATTTTTAGCAATGCTATCAATGGCAATTTTTAAAGAAAGACTTAATAAGTCTAAAGTTATGTCACTATGTATTTGTTTTTGTGGATCTATACTAGCAGTAACAGGAGGAAGTTTAGATTTAGGTCAACTTAGTACACAAGGTATTTTACTAGGTATAATGTCAGCTATAACATATGCATGTATGTCAATAATAAGTAAAGGTGCATTAAAAGAATGTGAAGGGATAACTTTGTTGATATATGGATTTCTAATAGGATCTATATTAATGATACCTTTAGCAAATCCTATACAAATTATTTCATATGCAAATAATATAGGTACAGTGATTACTATATTAGGATTAGGGATAATACCTGCAGCTGGAGCTTATATATTTTATTTGAATGGAATTTCAACAGGGATCGATTTATCAATAGCTGGAATATTAGCATCTGCAGAACTTATAGTATCTGTAATAATAGGTTGGACATTGCTTGGAGAAAACTTTTCTATAGTGAAAGCTATAGGGGTTTTATTTATGGTTGTTTCTGCGATTATATCAATAAAAAAACCTAATAATAAATTTGAAGAAGATAATGATAATATTAATTCAGGAAATAAAATAAAACTTCATACAGCAAATTAACTGTAATAAAAAATAAGCTATCTAATTAGATAGCTTATTTTTTATTACAGTATTTAATTCCTTGACATGAATTTCTTTCTCTCATAGTATCATCTATAGAATTTAGAACTTCCCACTTTTTAAGACTCCACATAGGCCCTACTATTTCATCTCTTTTACCGTCTCCAGTAAGTCTATGAACTACCATTTCAGGAGGAATAATTTCTAACTGGTCACACACTAAGTTTATATAATCATCTTTCTCCATTAAATTAAACATACCTTTTTTTAGCATGTTTTCCATAGGTGTTTCTTTTAAAACATGAAGTAAGTGTATCTTTATTCCATGAACACCAAGATCAGCAACTGCTTTAGCTGTTTCCATCATCATATTATAGTCTTCTCCAGGTAATCCATTTATAATATGAACAACTGTTTTTATATTATGTTTTTTTAATTTTTCAACACCTTCTAAAAACGTATTATAATCATGACCTCTGTTTATAATTTTAGATGTTTCATCATGAATCGTTTGAAGTCCTAGTTCAACCCATAAGTTTGTTTTTTTATTAAGTTCAGATAAATATTCTAAAACATCGTCTGGTAAACAATCGGGTCTAGTAGAAATTGAAAGTCCTATTACATCATCTAAATTTAATATAGTTTCATATTTTTCTTTTAATACACTTACTGGAGCATGAGTGTTAGTAAAAGCTTGGAAATATCCAATGTATTTTGCGTTATGCCATTTTTTATGCATCATTTCTTTTATATCTTCAAACTGCTTTATTAAATTATCGTTAGGATTTCCTGCAAAATCTCCAGAACCTTGTTTACTACAGTAAGTACATCCACCATAAGCAACAGTTCCATCTATATTTGGGCAAGAAAAACCTGCATTTATAGATACCTTAAAAACTTTTTCTCCAAAATTGCTTCTAAGGTAATAATTCCATGTATGATACCTTTTATTATCAAAGGCATATTTAAAATTTGTCAAATTAATCACCTTTTCTTTATTTGTATTAAATTTACTTATACAATATTAACATAAAAAACACTCTTATACAAACCAAGGATTAATTTTAACTATAAAAATAGTACCTTAATATTAAGGCACTATTTTTATAGTTTTTTTAACCTATTTCCAGTTGATAAAAGTTGGAAACCGATTAAAACGAAAATTAAAGATAAAAATGTAGCTATAAATCCTGATAAGAATAAAGGCGAAAGGATTAGTATTAATCCGCATATTAATAAAAAACCATTAAAACCATTAAACTTTACATAAGGATTTTTTCTGCTATTAAAAAAAGCAATAATTTGGATTACTAAAAGATATGCACCAAGTATAGATGAAAAGAATCCTTGTATTTGTTGAGGAAAAATAAAAAATAATAGAGCAACAATTATAAGAATAATTTCTCTGTTCTTATAAGGCTTTATATTTTCCTTAGACTCATATCTTTTAAGTTCATTTAAAGTTTTTAGATTTAAGTATGCTAAAAACAAACAAACTGTTCCTAATCCAAATGATAATACTTTAATGCCTAAATTTCTAAATAATAGGGAAAGAGTTCCAATAAGTAAAAGTAAAATTCCCATCATTATAAAATTATTTGCATTTTCTTTTCGATTAAAATTATTAAAGTTAAAATTTATATTCATTTGTATCACCTCTTTAAATCATTAAAAAAATTATAACAAAAAAAAAGTAACTATAAAATACTTTCTTTTAAATTTCTATTTAAAGTAATTTTAAAAATGCTTGTATCATAAAATTTTATTATGTAAAGGAGTGAGTTAATTGATAAAATTAGTATCTATAATATTTGCAATACTAGCTGGAGGATCTACAGCTCTAGAGGCTTTTATAAACGGAGAGTTAGGGAAAAGTACATCACCAGTTACAGCCACTTTTATAAGTTTGGTAGTAGGTTCAGTATTTTTTTTAATAAACATGCTTTTAACTGGTGAAATTAAAACTTTTTTAGCAACAGAGTCTATAAGTCCTAAATTACTACTTGGGGGCATATTTGGAGGAGGTATAATTTATTTTACAGTTAAGGCAATGGATGGAATAGGGCTTTCAAGCACATTAACAATAATAGTAGTTTCACAAATTCTTATAGGTTTTTTTATAGATGTAGTTGTGCTTAAAGAGCAAACTATGTATTTATATAAATATGTAGGAGCAATTTTACTTTTTATAGGAACATTTTTTATAGTAAGTTGATTATATTTTTAAATTAAAAGTATTTAGATATATAAACACAACTATTATAAAATACTATTGAAAATATGAGAAATTAAAATAAAAAATTACAATTATAACTTTATCAATTCTTGTGTTTTTATAAGGTTATAAGAGTTTTTGTGTTAGTATAATATTATAGGCACATCTTAGATCACCTCAGATATATATAATTAAATACTAATAAGTGTATAAAAAATAAAAAAGGAGGTTAGCAGAATATGAATATAAAAGAAATAATATACTTCTTAGAGGTAGTAAAAGAAAAAAACTTCACTAAAGCTGCGAATAATTTATATATATCACAACCTGCTCTTAGTAAAGCAATAAAAAACTTAGAAAAAGTAGTACAAACACAACTGATAGAAAGATATACAAAAAATTTTAAATTAACCTATGAAGGTGAAATATTTTATGAAAATTCAAAGAAATCAATTGATATTATAAATACAGAGTTATTCAAACTCCAAGATAGTATAACAAATTTTGGTAAGACTTTAACTCTAGGGATACCACCAGTTATAGGTAGCGTGTACTTCACATCTGTCGTAGCTAAATTTAAACAAGAATACCCCGACATAGATATACATATAGTAGAAGAAGGCGCAAATAATATAAAATATAAAGTAGTGGATGAAAGTATAGAGCTTGGAGCAGTAATATTTCCAGTAGAAGAAGACAGTATAATAGCCTCAGAGATAGTAAGTGGCGATGTAGTGCTAGTTATAAGTAAAGATCATCCGTTATCTAATAGAAAAAGCATTGATGTTAAAGAACTAAAAGATGAAAGGTTCATTGTATTTAATGAAAACTTTATGATGTACAATAAAACAATAAATGCATGCAAAGCTTCAGGATTTGAGCCTAATATAGTAATGAAAATATCACAATGGGACTTTATTTTAGAGATGGTAGCTTTGAATGAGGGGATATCAATAATGCCAAAACTAATAGTTCAACGATATAAAATGAATGGAGTAAATATGATACCCATCTCTAAACCTGAAATAAAGTGGAATATTGGTTTTATAGTTAAAAAGAATAAATACATGTCTAAAACACTAAAATTATTTGCAGAATATGCAACAGATCATATAAGAAAAGAGTACGGAAATCACAAAGAAGATAATTAATTTAAAATAAATAAACTTTTGAATGCTTTTAATTAAATGGTTAAAAGTATTTTTTTATAAATGCAATAAATAGAGGTTATAACTAAAAGTTATGAATACATAGTTTTTTGGAATTTTACAATAAAGCTTTACCTATATATACTTATCTTAAAGAGAAAACTTCAAAAAAAGATATGAAATTGGGATAAATACAAGTTTTAAAGATTTAAGAAATAGGGGGAAAACTAATGTCTAAAGTATATATAGTAGATGCAAAAAGAAGTCCAATTGGTAAGTTTTTAGGGGAATTATCTACAGTACCACCATCTCAACTTGCTGGGCAAGTAATTAAATCAATAATAGAAACCAATAACCTAAATGCAAGAAATGTAGATGAAGTAATACTAGGGAATGTGTTACCAGCAGGTCAAGGACAAGGTATAGCGAGGCAAGCCTCAATACATGCTAATATACCATTTGAAGTTCCGGCTTATTCAGTAAATATAATATGTGGAAGTGGTATGAAAACAGTTATGACTGCATATTCACAAATAAAATCAGGAATTGGAGATTTAATTTTAGCAGGTGGAGTAGAAGTTATGTCTCAAGCTCCATATGTAACGGAAACGATAATAAGAACGGGGAGCAAAATGGGTAGTATGAGCCTTAAAGATAGTTTAGTAGCAGATGGTCTAACTGATGCATTTAACAATTATCACATGGGAATAACTGCTGAGAATATAGCCCAAAAGTATAGTATAACAAGACATATGCAAGATGAATTTGCTTTTAAATCTCAGCAAAAAGCAATAAATGCAATAGATAATGGAAGATTTGAGGATGAAATAGTTCCAATAGAAGTAAAAACAAGAAAAGGTTCAGTAATAGTAGATACGGATGAATATCCAAATAGAAATACAAGTTTAGAAGCAATTTCAAAATTAAGACCAGCATTTAAAAAAGATGGAACTGTGACAGCGGGAAATGCATCTGGTATAAATGATGGAGCTAGTATAGTTCTTGTAGCATCTGAAAAGGCAGTTAAGGAATATGGATTAAAACCAATAGCTGAATTAATATCAGTAGGTCAAGGTGGAGTAGATCCATCGGTTATGGGACTTGGACCTGTACCAGCAGTTAAAGATGCGTTAGAAAGAGCTAATATGAAATTAGAAGAAATAGATTTAATTGAATTAAATGAAGCTTTTGCAGCTCAATCTCTGGGAGTAATCGAAGCATTAAAAGAAAACCATAGTGTGGATGATGATTGGTTTGAAGAAAGAACAAATGTGAATGGTGGAGCAATAGCAATAGGTCATCCATTAGGAGCATCCGGAGCTAGAATAATAACAACACTTTTACATGAAATGAAAAAGAGAGAGTTAAAACATGGGTTAGCATCACTTTGCATAGGAGGAGGAATGGGAACTTGTGTAATAGTTAAATTAATAATGTAGGAAATATATACATTTTGGCTAGATTGTTAAAAAATTATTTAAAATGTATACTAAGGAACTAGTTTAATTATAAAAAGCTAATCACTTTTAGAAAAGAGGGGAAATTTTTAATGGAAAAATATGAATTATTAAAACAAATGTATAGAGATTTTACAGAAAATGAGGTCGCTCCTATAGCTCATGAAATAGATGAGGAAGAAAAGTTTCCATATGAAACTGTTGAAAAAATGGGTAAATACGGATTCATGGGAATACCTTTTCCTAAAGTGTATGGTGGAGAAGGTGGAGATTATTTAGGGTATGCAATAGCTGTTGAAGAATTGTCTAAAGCATGCGCAACTACAGGTGTAATAGTTTCAGCTCATACCTCATTATGTGCAAGTCCAATATTTGAATTTGGTACAGAAGAGCAAAAAGAAAAATTCCTAGTTCCTCTAGCAAAAGGCGAAAAATTAGGCGCATTTGGGTTGACTGAGCCTAATGCAGGCACAGATGCAGCAGGGCAACAAACTACAGCTGTATTAGATGATGGTGAATATGTATTAAATGGTACAAAGGTATTTATAACTAATGCAGGCCCAGCTGATATATATGTAGTAATGGCTATGACTGATAAATCTAAAGGAACTCGTGGAATATCAGCCTTCATAGTTGAAAAAGGAACTGAAGGTTTCTCTATAGGGAAAAAAGAAAAAAAATTGGGAATAAGAGGTTCTGCAACTTGTGAGCTAATATTTGAAAATTGTAGAATACCTAAAGAAAATATATTAGGAAAAGAAGGTCAAGGATTTAAAATAGCTATGAAAACACTAGATGGTGGTCGTATAGGAATAGCAGCACAAGCTCTGGGTATAGCTCAAGGAGCATTAGATGTTACTGTTAGCTACGTTAAAGAAAGAAAACAATTTGGTAAAAGTATAGCTGCATTCCAAAACACTCAATTTGAGTTAGCTGATATGAAAACTAAGATTGAAGCAGCAAGACATTTAGTATACAATGCTGCAACTAAAAAAGATTTAGGAAAATCATACAGTGTAGAAGCTGCAATGGCAAAACTTTACGCTGCAGAAGTTGCAATGGAGGTTACTACTAAAGCAGTTCAACTTCATGGTGGATATGGATATACACGTGAATATGAAGTTGAAAGAATGATGAGAGATGCAAAAATAACTGAGATATATGAAGGAACAAGTGAAGTTCAAAAAATGGTAATAAGTGCCGATTTACTTAAATAGTGTTAAGAGAAATTTGGGAGGAAAAACATGAATATATTAGTTTGTATAAAACAAGTTCCAGATACAACAGAAGTAAAGTTAGACCCTAAAACTGGGACATTAATAAGAGATGGGATTCCAAGTATAATAAATCCTGATGATAAAGCTGGGATAGAAGAAGCAATAAAGATAAAAGAGCAAATAGGAGCTACTATAACTGTGTTAACAATGGGACCTCCTCAAGCTAAAAATGCACTAAAAGAAGCTTTAGCAATGGGTGTTGATAGAGCTATACTTCTTACAGATAGGGCATTTGCTGGAGCTGATACACTTGCAACTTCAAAAACAATAGCAGGTGCTATAAAGAATATACAGCATGATTTAATAATCGCAGGAAGACAAGCTATAGATGGAGACACTGCACAAGTTGGTCCTCAAATTGCAAATCATCTTGGTATACCATCAATAACATATGTTGAAAAGATGAAAGTTGAAGGGGACAGCATAACAGTAAACAGGGCATTTGAAGATGGATACCAAGTTATAAAGGCTAGGATGCCAGTACTTATAACTACTTTAAAAGAAATGAATAGTCCGAGATACATGAAAGTATCTAGAATATACGACTGTATGTCAGAAGATAATATAGAAACTTGGGGATTAAAGGATATAGAAGTTAATATAGAAGAAATCGGATTAAAAGGTTCACCGACTAAAGTTAAAAAGTCTTTTACTAAAGGGGTTAAAGCTAAAGGAACACTACATGATGTAGATGAAAAAGAAGCAGCACTATTAATCGTAAACTCTTTAAAAGAAAAGTTTATATTAACTGAAGCAAAAGCTTAAAAAATAATTTGACAAAAATTAATAAGTCAGTAGTAATTAATGGGAGGAAAAACAATGAGTGTAATGGTTTTTGTTGAACAAAGAAGCGGAGAAATACAAAATGTTTCTTTGGAATTATTAGGAAAAGGTAGAGAGTTAGCTGATAAGATAAATAATAAATTAAGTGCTGTATTATTAGGTCATAATATAGAAAAATTAAGTGAAGAACTTATACAATATGGAGCAGATGAAGTAGTTTACGTTGAAGATAAAAATTTAGATGTATACTTGACTGGTACATACACTAAAGCCCTTACGGAAGTAATAAATAAAAAAAATCCGGAGATAGTTTTAGTAGGAGCAACCACAATAGGAAGAGATTTAGCTCCAAGAGTAAGTGCTACTATAGGAACAGGACTTACTGCAGATTGTACATCACTTGAAATAGATGAGGAAAATCAAGGGTTATTAATGACGAGGCCAGCATTTGGTGGGAATATAATGGCTACAATAATATGTCCAAATCATAGACCACAAATGAGTACTGTAAGACCTGGTGTTATGAAAAAATTAGAAAAAAATATGGCTAGAAAAGGAAATGTAGAAAAGATAGAGGTTAAGTTTTTAGAGGACTACGAGAATGTACAAGTATTAAAATATGTTAAGGAAAACATAAAAAAGGTTAACATAGAAGATGCGAAGGTTCTAATATCAGCAGGTAGAGGAATTGGATGTAAAGAAAATATGGATGCTTTATATGAATTAGCAGATTTATTAGGAGCTGAAGTGAGTGCTTCTCGTGCTGTAGTTGATGCAGGATGGATTGATAAATCTAGGCAAGTGGGACAAACTGGAAAGACTGTAAGACCAGATGTATATATTGCTTGTGGTATATCAGGAGCAATACAACATTTAGCTGGTATGGAAGAGTCTGAATATATAATTGCTATAAATAATAATAGTGATGCAGCAATATTTGAAGTAGCAGATCTTTCTTTAGTAGGAGATGTTAATAGAGTAATTAAAAACTTAATACAAGAATTAGCATAATAAAAAGATTTTAACTAATTGGTATAGGTAAAAATCTATACCAATTAGCTAACATATATTTATAGGGGGATTTCATATGAAAGCAATGATAAGAGTTAGAATGGGAAGCCATGATGCACATTACGGTGGAAACTTAGTAGATGGAGCTAAAATGCTTCAATTGTTTGGAGATGTAGCTACTGAGTTACTTATTCAAAATGATGGAGATGAAGGATTATTCAAAGCATATGATAGTGTTGAATTCTTAGCGCCAGTATATGCCGGAGATTATATCGAAGCTATTGGAGAAATAGTGAATATAGGAAATAGTTCAAGAAAAATGATATTTGAAGCTAGAAAAGTTATAGTACCAAGATTTGACATAAGTGATTCAGCAGCAGATGTTTTAGAAGATCCAATAATAGTTTGTAAGGCAAGTGGAACTTGTGTAGTGCCTAAAGACAAGCAAAGATATTAGTTTAAAAGGGGGAGGTGGCTAATTTGGAAAAAGTAATAATTACAGCAGCTATATGTGGTGCAGAGGTAACAAAAGAACATAATGAAAATGTACCCTATACTGTAGAAGAAATAGCAAGAGAAGCAAAATCTGCTTATGATGCTGGAGCTAGTATAATACATCTTCATGTAAGAAATGATGATGGTACTCCAACTCAAGATATAAATAGATTTAAAGAATGTATAGATGCAATAAAAAAGGAATGTATAGAAGCAATTGTCCAACCTTCAACTGGAGGGGCGGTTGGAATGAGCAATGAAGAGAGAATACAACCTGTAAACTTAAATCCAGAGATGGCAACACTAGATTGTGGTACTTGTAACTTTGGTGGAGATGAGATCTTTGTTAATACTGAAGATACTATAAAAGAATTTGGTAAAAAAATGATAGATCTAAGTGTTAAGCCAGAAATAGAAGTGTTTGATAAAGGTATGATAGACATGGCTTTAAGGCTTAATAAAAGAGGGTTCATAAATGATAATATGCACTTTAACTTTGTAATGGGAGTTAATGGTGGTATAAGTGGAACATGTAGAGATTTAATGTTTATGAGAGAAAGCATACCAAGTAATGCTACTTTCACTGTAAGTGGCGTAGGAAGATGTCAGTTTGATATGATAGCACTAAGTGTGTTAATGGGAGGACATGTCCGAGTAGGTTTTGAGGATAATGTTTATATGGAAAAAGGTATAAAAGCTAAATCTAATGGAGAATTAGTTCAAAAAGCTTCAAATATTGTTAGAGCATTAGGCAGACAGGTAGCTACACCAAAAGAAACTCGTGAGATATTAGGTTTAGAAGTTAATGTTTTAACAGAACAAGAAGCTTAAAATATGCTAGGGGGAAAAAATATGAGTAAGGTTATATCTTTAGAAAAATTAAAAGACATTTTTAAAGATGATATGACTATTATGATAAGTGGATTTTTAGGGTGTGGTACTGGAGAGAAGCTTATAGATACACTTATAGAATCAGATGTTAAAAACTTAACTATAATAGGGAACGATACTTCCTTTATTGATAGAGGTATAGGGAGATTAATAGCAAATAATCAAGTAAAAAAAGTTATAGCATCACACATTGGGACTAATGCACAAACTGGTAAGTTAATGAATGAAGGTAAGCTTGAAGTAGAATTATCACCACAAGGTACTCTTATAGAAAGGATAAGAGCAGGAGGTTTTGGCTTAGGAGGAATATTAACTCCAACTGGAGTAGGAACATTAGTAGAGGAAAATAAAGAAAAAATAATTATAAATAATAAAGAGTACTTGTTAGAATATCCATTAAGAGCAGATATAGCACTTGTTAAGGGGAGTATAGTAGATGAATTTGGGAACACAATGTACAAAGGAACTACTAAAAATTTTAATCCAATTATGGCAATGGCAAGTGATGTTGTAATTGTTGAAGCGGAAAAATTTGTAAATACTGGAGAAATTAACAAGGAAATGATTATGACTCCAGGTGTAGTAATAGACTACATTATAAAGGAGGCAAATTAAATGAATCCAAAAGAAATAATAGCAAGAAGAGTTGCCAAAGAGTTTAAAAATGATCAATTAATAAATCTTGGAATAGGGCTTCCAACTTTAACCGCAAATTATATTGAGGATGGAATAAATGTAACTTTCCAATCAGAAAATGGGATGATTGGAATGGGAAAAGTTGCAGATAAAGATGAAATAGATTTAGATATAACAAATGCAGGTGGACAATATGTAACTATAAATGATAATGGGGCCTTTTTTGATACATCAATGTCTTTTGGATTAATTAGGGGAGGACACGTTGATATAACAGTACTAGGAGCTTTAGAAGTAGACCAAAATGGAAATTTAGCTAACTGGATAGTTCCCGGGAAGATGGTTCCTGGTATGGGAGGAGCTATGGATTTAGTAGTTGGAGCTAAGAAGGTAATAGTTGCAATGTTGCATACTGCAAAAGGTAAGTCTAAAATACTTAAAAACTGTACTCTTCCATTAACTGCAAAGAATGTAGTTGATATGATAGTAACTGAACTTGCAGTTATGAAAGTAACTGAAAATGGATTGCTTGTAACAGAAATTAGCGAAGGGGTAACTGTTGAAGAGTTAATAGAAATGACGGAGGCAGACCTAATCATATCAGATGATTTAGCATATATAGAATCACAAACAATATAACAAGGGGTGATATAAAGATGAGAGGATGTAAATATGGTACACATAGAGTAATAGGGGAAAATGTTCTGCCTCAACCGGCTAAAAAAATAAACAATGAGATGAACATATATGATAATGAAGTATTAATAGATGTTCAAGCTTTAAATATAGATTCAGCAAGTTTTACTCAAATAGAAGAAGAGTGTAATAATGATATAGAAAAAATAAAAGCAAAAATATTAGAAATAGTAGAAGAAAAAGGAAAAATGCAAAATCCAGTAACTGGTTCTGGAGGAATGTTAATAGGGACTATAGAAAAGATAGGTTCTGATTTAGAAGGAACTATAGATTTAAAAATAGGGGATAAGATCGCTACACTCGTTTCTTTATCATTAACACCATTAAATATAGAAGAAATATTAGATATAAAGCCAGATATAGATAGAGTTGAAATAAAAGGGAAAGCGATATTATTTGAAAGTGGTATATACGCAAAATTACCAACAGATATGGAAGAAACATTAGCATTAGCTGCTTTAGATGTAGCAGGAGCACCTGCTCAAACTCAAAAGTTAGTTAAGGAAGGTAATAGTGTTTTAATACTAGGGGCTGCTGGTAAGTCTGGAATGCTTTGCTGTTATGAAGCTAGAAAAAAAGCAGGGAAGGAAGGTAAAGTAATAGGAGTTGTAATAAACAGTAAAGATGCAGAATTTATAAAAGAAAATGATCTTGTTGATGAAGCAATAATAGTAGATGCTCAAGATCCTAATGCAGTTTTAAATAAAGTACTACAAGTAAATAATGGGAAAGAAGTAGATTTAGCTATAAACTGTGTAAATGTTCCTAATACAGAAATGAGTACAATATTGCCTGTTAGAGATGGAGGAATAGTATACTTTTTCTCAATGGCAACCACATTTACAAAAGCAGCACTTGGAGCTGAAGGTGTTGGTAAAGATGTAGATATGATAATAGGAAATGGATACACTAAGGGGCATGCAGATGTTACATTAACGGCATTAAGAGAAAGTGAGAATTTAAAAAATATATTCAAAAAATTATATGTATAATTAGGGGGATAAATAATAGTGGATAGAAAAATATTTAAAGACGTTGGAAATGAGTTATGGAATGATTGGAATTGGCAAGTTAAAAATAGAATAACAACTGTTGAAGAACTTAAAAAGTATATACCTCTTACAGAAAGTGAAGAACAAGGAGTTCAAGAGTGTCTTAAAACTTTAAGGATGAGTATAACTCCATACTACTTATCGTTAATTGATCCTTCAAATTCAGATGATCCAATAAGAAAGCAAGCAATACCAGTAGCCTCAGAACTTAAAGTTTCTGATGCTGATCTAGATGATCCACTTCATGAAGATGGAGATTCACCAGTACCGGGACTTACTCATAGATATCCAGATAGAGCATTATTGTTAATCACTGACCAATGTGCAATGTATTGTAGACATTGTACAAGAAGAAGATTTGCAGGCCAAAATGATGGAGCTCAACCAGTAGATAGGATAGATAAAGCTATAGAATATATAAGAAATACACCAGTTATAAGAGACGTATTATTATCAGGTGGAGATGCACTTTTAATGAGTGATGAAAGATTAGAATATATAATAAGTAAATTAAGAGAAATACCACACGTTGAAATAGTAAGAATAGGTAGTAGAGCTCCAGTAGTTATGCCTCAAAGAATAACGGATGATTTAGTAAATATGCTTAAAAAATATCATCCGGTATGGATAAATACTCACTTTAATCATCCAAATGAAATAACGCCAGAATCAATAGCAGCTTGTGAAAAAATGGCGAATGCAGGTATACCTTTAGGAAACCAAAGTGTTTTACTACGTGGAGTAAATGACTGTATGCATGTTATGAAAAAATTAGTTAATGATTTAGCAAAAATAAGAGTTAGACCATACTATATTTATCAATGTGACTTATCTAACGGTATAGAGCATTTTAGAACTCCTGTTTCTAAAGGTATAGAAATAATGGAAGGATTAAGAGGTCATACATCGGGGTACTGCATACCAACATTTGTTATAGATGCACCAGGTGGTGGTGGTAAAACTCCAGTTATGCCAAACTATGTAATATCTCAAAGTCATGATAAAGTAATACTAAGAAACTTTGAAGGGGTTATAACAACATACTCAGAGCCAAATAATTACAGCCATACATGTCAATGTGAAGTTTGCAGAGGAGAAAAAGAAGTTCATAAGGTAGGGGTAGCTGGACTTTTAACTAATGAAAGAATGATACTTGAACCAACTGAGTTAGAAAGAAAGAAAAGAGAGTTATCTACTCAATTAGTTTAATATAAAAACTAAAAAGCAAAAGATATTATATAATAAAGATATAATATCTTTTGCTAATAAAAGTACACATCGTTTATTGAAATTAGATTAAATTTATAAGGAATAAACTATGAATAAACTAAGAGAAATATTTAAGTATAAAAGTATGTCGATTATAGGTAATTATAAGAATGTTGGAAAAACTACGACCCTAAACTATATACTTAAAGCGTGTATAAGTGAAAATATGATACTTGGACTTACCTCAATTGGAGTAGATGGAGAAGGAGTAGATGTAGTTACTAACACTTATAAACCTAGAATATATGTAAATAGTAATACAATAATAGCGACAGCCAGTAGCTTAGCTTTAGGAAGTGATATAACAAAAGAAATTCTAGAATTAACAAATATAACAACACCCCTAGGAAATATAGTTATATTCAAAGCTTTAAGTGATGGATATATAGAACTTGCAGGTCCATCTATAAATAGTCAGGTAAAATATGTATGCGATAGGTTAAAGTATTATGGAGCAGATTTGAGTATAGTGGATGGAGCTTTATCTAGAAAGACGTTAGGATCACCATCAATAACAGAGTCAACTATATTTTGTAGTGGAGCTGTAATAAATAAGGACATAAATAAGGCCATAGAAAAAATTGTATATGAAGCTAATATTTTAAATCTTGATAAAGTTAATGATAATAAATTTTATGAAATTTATGAGAATATAAAGTACAAAAAGGTTAGTATAGTAAAAAATGATTATACATATAAAAGCTTAGATATAAACACAACATTAAGCTCTTCAAAAGAAATTATAGACAGTATAGATGGAAATACTAAGTATATAGTTTTTAATGGAATAGTTACTGATGATTTTATAAACACAATGATAAAAAGTGGAAAAGATTACAAGAATATAACTATATTAGTTGAGGATAGTACAAAAATATTTTTAGAAAAAGATGTATTTGAAAAGTTTATAAAGCTTAAAGGCAACATTAGATCAATAAATAAAGTAAATCTAATAGGAGTAAGTATAAACCCAACTTCAATAGAAGGTTATGGATTTGATGAAAACTATTTCATAGACACTATACAAAGTAAGACTGATATAAAAGTATTTAATGTAATGAGTTTTTAAAAAACAATTTTTTAGAAACAAGAAGGTGATAATATTAAATCATTTATAATAAACGAAGTAAATACAATTACAGCATATGGAGGGATGGAAAAAAGTAAAATAAAGATATATAGAAAAGAAAATAAACTTAAGCTGGTAAAAGAACTTAGCTATGTTGAAGATATGGTCAATAGCTTTAAAAAAAACAAAGATTTGCATCAGGATATACAATATGAATTTTGTAAAGTGAAAAATATTAAAAATACAATTGCAAGATTAGAAAATAAAGACATATTAGATGAAATAGAGTTATTTGAAATTAAAAACTTTGCTATAAACGTTAATAAAATAATGGAATATTATTCAAAGTTAAATTTAAATGTAGACTATATAAATTTTAAAAGTTTAGGGAAAGTTGTAAAACTATTAGACCCAGACAATTTGAAACTAACGACTTTTCAAATATATGAAGCCTATAGTAAACAATTATTACTTATAAGGCAAAATAAGCTTAATGTAGAAAAAGAAATATTTAATTCAACGGATATAGAAATAATAGAAAAATTAAAGAAGAAAAGACTTGAGATAGTTATTCAAGAAGATAAAGAAGTCCTAAAAATAAGGAAAAATTTAACTGAAGAACTATACAATTATTTAATAGATATAAAAGAAAATATAACTAATATAGGAAAATTAGATTTGCTTATTGCAAAAGCTGATTTAGCAATAAAGTATAATGCTATAAAACCAAATATAAATGAAGAAAATAAAATTTATTTTAAAAAACTAGTAAATCCAAATCTTAAAAAAATTTTAGATTCGCAAGGAAAGAAATATATACCAATAAGCATAGATATTGATAAGAAAATAACTATAATAAGTGGAGCTAACATGGGTGGCAAAAGTGTAAGTATGAAAACTATAGCACTTAATTTATATTTGTTTCAATGTGGATTTTTTGTATTTGCTAAAGAAGCCAACTTATGCATCTTAGACTTTATATATTTAGTAAGTGATGATATGCAAGATATAAGTAAAGGGTTAAGTACATTTGGAGCAGAAATAATAAAATTAAAGGAAATAACAAAGCTTATTAAAATAAGAGATGGATTCATAGCATTAGATGAATTTGCAAGAGGAACCAATCCAATAGAAGGTAGATTACTTTTAAGATCAATTTGTGAATATTTAAAACGATATAATTCAATAAGCTTAATATCGACTCACTTAGATGATATAAATATTAGCGAGGTTGACTATTATCAAGTAATAGGATTGAAAAATGTAGACTTTGAGGGTTTAAAACGTCAAATAGATTTAATGATAGGCACAGATAAAAATTCAAATGGTGTAAAAATACTTCAAGAGTATATGGACTACAGAATGGAAAAAGTAAGCAAAGAAACTAAAGTTCCAAAAGATGCTATAAATATATGTAAATTATTAGGTCTTGATAATGAAATAATTAATATAGCAAATAAATTAAGTGAATAGGAAGTTAAGGGGGATAATATGAGTAAGTTAAATTTAGATTTAAGCATAGTTGAGAAAGCTCGTAAATCAGCACAAAACATAGCACTAGACACACAAGAATTTATAAACAAGCACACGACAGTAGCTGTTGAAAGAACTATATTAAGATTACTGGGGATAGATGGTGTAGATGAATTTGGGGTACCACTTCCAAACATAGTTGTAGATAGTATAAAAAATTCTAACAATGGATCTTTAGGAATGGGTGTTGCTTACTATATAGGTAATGCTATGATAAACACAAGTCTTAATCCACAAGAAATAGCAGAAAAAGTATCTAAAGGAGAATTAGATGTATCTTCACTTAAAGAAAATGATGTGTTTGAAATTAAGCTTAAAATAAATGAAATAGCTAGAAAAAGTGTAAATAAAATAAAAGAAAATAGAAATAAAAGAGAAAAATTCTTAAATGAGTATGGAGATAAAAAAGGACCATATTTATATTTAATAGTTGCAACAGGTAATATATACGAAGATATTACTCAAGCAGTAGCAGCTGCTAAGCAAGGAGCGGATATAATAGCAGTAATTAGGACAACAGGGCAAAGTTTACTTGACTATGTACCATATGGTGCTACTACTGAAGGATTTGGGGGTACATATGCTACAGGTGAGAATTTTAGATTAATGAGAGAAGCACTAGATAATGTTGGAAAAGAATTAGGAAGATATATAAGACTTTGTAACTACTGTTCAGGGTTATGTATGCCAGAAATAGCGGCATTAGGAGCCCAAAATAGATTAGATGTTATGCTTAATGATGCATTATATGGAATATTATTTAGAGATATAAATATGAAGAGAACTATGATAGATCAATACTTCTCAAGAATAATAAATGGATATGCTGGGGTTATAATCAACACTGGTGAAGATAACTACTTAACAACATCAGATGCAGTAGAAGAAGCACATACTGTACTTGCGTCGCAATTTATAAATGAACAATTTGCTTTAATAGCAGGCCTTCCCGAGGAACAAATGGGTCTTGGCCATGCATTTGAAATAAGTCCAGATGTTGAAAATGGATTCTTATATGAATTAGCGCAGGCTCAAATGGCTAGAGAAATATTTCCTAAAGCTCCACTTAAATATATGCCACCTACTAAGTTTATGACTGGGGATATATTTAAAGGTCAAGTTCAAGATGCGTTATTTAATATGGTAACAATAATGACAGGTCAAAAACTTCATTTACTAGGAATGCTTACAGAGGCTATACATACACCATTTATATCAGATAGAGCTATATCTATAGATAATGCTCAATATATATTCAATACTATGAAAGATTTAGGTAGTGAAATAGAGTTTAAAAAAGATGGTATTATGTGCACTAGAGTTAATGAAGTTTTACATAAGGCATATGAGTTAATATCTGAGATAGAAAAAGAAGGATTATTTAAAACATTAGAACAAGGAAAGTTTGCTGGAATAAAGAGACCTGTTGATGGTGGAAAAGGACTTGATGGAGTTGTTATCAAAGAGAATTCATACTTCAATCCATTTGTAGATTTAATGTTAGAAAAAGAGTTATCGTTAGGGGGAAGCTGTTAATGAGTGGATTATATTCAATGGAAAATAAGGAATACGATAAGAATCTTGATTTTAAAAATATAAAACCATATGGAGATACTTTAAATGATGCTAAGGTTCAAGTAAGTTTTACATTGCCTATAAAGGATGATGAAAAAGGTATAGAAGCTGCAAAACTTACAGCTAAAAATATGGGGCTTTCTGATATAAATATTGCACATCATAAAGCATTAGATGGTGAATTTACATTCTATGTAGCATATGGAAATTTAGAAAAAGGTGTAAATTATGAAGATATACATGTAGAAGTAGCACAAGAAAATACAATGGATAAATATGAGATAGAAAAGTATATAAAATCAAATATAAAAAGAAATGTAGTAATAGTTGGGGCTAGCACTGGGACAGATGCACATACTGTTGGTATAGATGCAATTATGAACATGAAGGGGTATGCAGGAAACTACGGATTAGAAAGATATGAAGGAGTAGAAGCATATAATTTAGGGAGCCAAGTTCCAAATGAAAACTTTATAAAAAGAGCAATAGAGCTTAAAGCAGATGTACTATTAGTTTCTCAGACTGTAACCCAAAAGAATATTCATATAGAAAACTTAACTAACTTAGTAGAGTTATTAGAAGCAGAAGGTATTCGTGATAAGGTTGTACTTATTTGTGGAGGTCCTAGAATAAGTCATGAACTTGCAAAGGAACTAGGATATGATGCAGGATTTGGGCCAGGAAAGTTTGCACAAGATGTTGCCAGTTTCTTTGTAGAAGAATTAGTTAATAGAGATTTAATATAATAAAGTTTACATAATATATTAAATTATCATT
>NZ_LBBT01000040.1 GCF_001006285.1 Paraclostridium benzoelyticum | reverse complement strand
ATAGGAGGTAAAAAGGTAGTTTTACAAAAGGTAGAAATAGATTTAGATAAAAGTTTAAATGAGGGTGGATTGGTAACCGTTCCATTTAAATTTAAGGTAAGCAGCAAAGTTCCAGTATCTATACATAAAAGTCATGTATGGATAAAGACATGTTTAAAAGAAAATGGTAAAAATAAATTAGAAGAAAAATATCATATAGATATATTACCTCCTAAATATATAGAAAATACAATTAATATTATAGAAAATTTAGGATTTTCTTTAACAGAAGTAGAAAATAAGTATATAGAAAACAAATATGATAATATGCCATTTATTCAGTGCTTTAAATTCAGGAAAGTAAAAGAAAACCTTGATGAAAATAAAAACGAGATTGAAATTTTTTTCAATCAAAAGAATGATT
>NZ_LBBT01000039.1 GCF_001006285.1 Paraclostridium benzoelyticum | reverse complement strand
AAATACTATTTTGCTATAATATTTTTTGTAAATCTATAATTATAATTTTACATATTTTATCACAGATTGTAAATCTTATAAAACCCTTATAATATCTGAAAAAACTGAGTGCTTTTTACCTTCGTTTATGATATTATTCTCTTGTAAGGGGATTTTACATATTTTTCATAATACAGGGGGTATTAAAAATGTACTTTTCTAATAGAGTTGTTTCTATGCAATCTTCACCTATAAGAAAGTTGGTTCCTTATGCAACTGCTGCTAAGGAAAAAGGAATAAAAGTTTATCATTTAAACATAGGTCAACCTGATATAAAAACACCTAAAGGTTTTTTTGATGCTGTTAACACTTTTAATAGTGATGTTTTAGAGTATGCTGTATCTCAAGGTTTGCCTGAGCTAATAGATGCAATGATTAATTATTATGCTACATATGATATGCATTTTGAAAAAGATGAAATACTTATAACTAATGGTGGTAGTGAAGCTTTATTATTTTCTATGATGGCTATTTGTGATCCTGGGGATAATATTTTAGTTCCTGAGCCATTTTATACAAACTATAATGGGTTCAGCTCTTGTGTAAACGTTTCTGTAAAACCTATAACTACACATCCAGAAAATGGATTCCATCTTCCAAGCAAATCAGAAATTTGTTCTAAGATTGATAAAAATACTAAAGCTATACTTATATCAAATCCAGGAAATCCAACTGGAACTGTATATACAAAAGAAGAAGTTCATATGTTAGCTGACATAGCGAAAGAAAATGACTTGTGGATAATAGCTGATGAAGTTTATAGAGAATTTGTTTATGATAAATTAGATTATATAAGTTTCGGAAACATTGAAGAAATAAAAGATAGAGTAATAATAGTTGACAGCGTATCAAAAAGATATAGTGCATGTGGAGCAAGAATAGGATCTTTAGCTTGTAAAAATAAAGAGTTCATTGCTCAGGTTTTAAAATTATGTCAAGGAAGATTATGTGTATCTACTCTTGATCAGATAGGATCTATAGAACTGTACAAAACTCCTAATACTTATTTTAAAAAAGTTAATGAAGAATATGAAAAAAGAAGAGATGTTTTATATAGTGAGTTAATGAAAGTTGAAGGAGTAATATGCGAAAAACCAACAGGTGCATTTTATATACTTGCTAAATTACCAATAGAAAATGCAGAAGATTTTGTAATATGGATGTTAAACGAGTTCGATGTAGACGGAGAAACTGTTATGGCATGCCCTGCTGAAGGATTCTATGGAACTGAAGGATTAGGCAAAAGTGAAATAAGACTTGCTTATATATTAAATGAACAAGATTTAAAGAAAGCTGCAAATATTTTAAAGCAAGGTCTTGAAAAATACATGGAAGTTAAAAATGATTTAGCAACTAATAACTAAATTTAAAAATAGACTAATCAAATGATTAGTCTATTTTTTCGCCACTTTTTTCACTTATTGTTAACTTGTCTCTTAAACTGGGTGCTTATGCACATAATCTAGCTTTCTTTTATAAGTATTTCTTCTAAGTTTTTTATAGAATCCATAAATTTATTACGATCTTCTTCATTTAATTCTAAGAATCTTGATTCTAATCTATTTCCTAATGCTTCTAAAAAGTCTTTAGCTATTTCTTCACCTGAAGTTGTTAAATTTAATATATATTTTCTTCTGTCTCTTGAATCTCTTGTTCTAGTCAGATATCCCTTTTTAGTTAAGTCATCTACCATAGTAGTAAGACTTCCTTTTTCTATATTTAATTTTTCGCATAAGTCCGTCATTGTTATTTCCCCATTATTATTTATGAATACAAGTGCTCTTAATTGTGTTCTATTTACATTTATATTTGCGGCATACTCTTTTAAAGACTCTAAATATAAACTAGCATGTATCTTAGGAAAAGTTTTTGATACGAAGTCTATAATGTCTTTTATTATTTCATTCATTTCTTCACCTCCACCCCCTTAAAAGTATTGTTAAATTCTAGTTTACACTAATTCCTTTGTATAGACAACACCCAAAAACAGCAATCTGATTGTGTTGCAATTTTAACATTATTTTTCAAATTTGATTTTATTTTCTAACTCTTTCTACATTTTTCTACATTTAAACTATTTACAAAATTAATATTTTATAATATAATTGAATCATAACCGCAAAAAGCGGGAAAACAATAACAAGCATTTATTTATTTTAATCAACGAGGAGGAAAACTTTTTATGATGCAAATTATAACGAGTACGGCACTATTATTAGTTGTACTGGCATTATTCACTTTATTCAGTTACAAAGCACCTCACGGTATGAAAGCTATGGGTGCACTAGCAAGTGCTGCTTGCGCTAGTTTCTTAGTTGAAGCATTCCACGCTTCATTATTTGGACAACAGTTTGGAATCTCTTTCTTAGAGCAAGTTGGAGCTGCAAACGGTAGTTTAGGAGGAGTTGCTGCTGGTATATTAGTACCATTAGCTTTAGGAGTATCTCCAGTTTATGCAGTTTTAGTTGGTTTAACAGTTTCAGGATTCGGAATACTTCCAGGATTCGTTGCAGGATACTTAATATCATTTGTTGTTAAGTTCTTAGAAGAAAAAACTCCTGCTGGACTTGATTTAATAGTTGTAATACTAGTTGCTGCTCCATTAGCAAGAGGAATAGCTATGTTTATGGATCCTATAGTAAATGATACATTAATGCAAATAGGACAAGCTTTAATAGCTGCTTCTGATGTATCTCCAATATTAATGGGTATAATACTTGGAGGATTAATAACAGTTGTTGCTACTGCTCCGTTATCATCAATGGCCTTAACATCTATAATAGGATTAACTGGCCTTCCAATGGCAATAGGTGCATTAGCAGTATTTGGTTCTTCTTTCATGAACTTTGTGTTCTTCTCTAGAATGAAGTTTGGTGATAAGAAAGATACTATAGCTGTTGCTATAGAACCATTAACTCAATCAGATATAATATCTGCAAATCCAATACCAGTATTCACTACTAACTTTATAGGTGGAGCATTATCAGGTGTTGTAGTTGCTTTAATAAGTACTTACGTTGCACCTCTTGCAATAAGTGTTCCAGGTATGGCTACTCCAATAGCTGGTTTTGCTGTAGCAGTTGGACAAAATGGAACTCCTGCTTTAATGGCTGCTGTTGGATGTATAGTAGTAAGTGTATTAGGTGGATTTATAGGTCATACAATATTTAAAAATTATAAAATAGTTACTGCTGACATAATCCGTGGTAACGGAAATGACGAAGATACTGCTGCTTAATCGGCATATTATAAAAGCACATCATGTTATGATGTGCTTTTTTTATGCATAAAAATCTTCAATGTCAAGTTTTACTGACTGTTCTATTTGAATCTCATTAAAAACTTCTTTCATTACAGGCTCTTCTCCTTGTCCTCCGTATATAAATATACCTAAAACAGTGACACAACAAAGCGCGTATAACTTCATGATTCTCCCCTCCCTCATAAATTGTATACGAATTGCAATCAACTGACTACAAATACACCAAATATGATGGTAATTTTTTAACAAATTGCCAGTTTAACTAACATATCTCAAATTTCATTAAGTATAAAAAAAGCATAAGCCCAGTGACCTATGCCTAATTTTTATCTTTTAAATTTATAGCACTTACCTATCTAACACAAAATATACTTAAAATCCCTGGACCTGCATGAGCACCTACACAAGATCCTACATCTACTATTGAAATTCCATTAGGATTTAACTCTATAGTCGCAATATCTTTTAATTTATTCATATCCTGAGTACAATCACCATGTCCTATAGCAATTTCTTTATCCTGTCCACAACTTTCTTTAACCAAATCTACCATTTTAGAAAAAACATGTTTTTTACCTCTTACTTGTGCTACTGGTGTTACTAACCCATCTTTTACTTCTAATATAGGTTTTATTCCTAACATACTCCCTATAACAGCCTTAGAGGATGATATCCTCCCACCTCTTTGTAAATATTTTAAGTCATCTACAGAAAATACTACATACATATTTTCTTTCATATATTCTAGCTGATTTAAAATATTATCTATAGTATAACTTTCTCTAGCCATTTGCGCAGCTTTAACAACCTGCATACCGCATCCATATGAAAAGTTCATAGTATCAAAAGTATATATATTACCCTCTGTATCATTTTTAGCCATTATTGCACTTTGATATGTTCCTGTAGCTCTAGATGATCCTGATATATATAAAATTTCTCTACCTTCTTTTGTAAACTTATCAAATACAGATTTAAATTGTGAATATGTAGCTTGTGATGTTTGAGGTAATTTACCAGCTCTGAGCATATCATAAAATTCTTTAGGTCCTAAATCTATGCCATCTCTATATTCTTTATCATCAAACCTAACTATCAAAGGAACCATTTCTATATCGTACCTCTCCCTTAACTCTTTTGGTATGTCAGATAAACTATCACATACTATCTTTAAATTACTCATTGAAACTCCTCCTTTGTTTTGAATTTTCTAAAAAAAGCAGATTTTTTCTTTATCAAAAATCACTTTTATTGAGTTCCCTATAATTGTATCTATATCCTGTTTCTTAATATTCATATAAATAACAGATGCATTACTAAACTTATCATTTTTTATTCCAATAGTAAAGTCAAAAGGATTTTCTGTAATATTTATAATTTCCATATAAACTCCATCACTCCTTCTATTATCACTAATTTTTATATCATATTCACGTATACTCAGCTCATTTCTTAGTCAAATATATGTGTTTGTTTATATATTTTTACATTTTCCGACATTTTACCTATGTTATAAGTACTTATTCTGGGGTATAATAATAGATATTAATATAGGTGGTGATTTTTTGTTAGATTTAAATTTAGAAGCTAATAGATGCTTAGTTTGTAAAAATGCTAGATGTAAAAGTGCTTGTCCTATAAGTACAGATATACCTACTGTAATAAATTTATATAAAGAAGGTAAAATAAAAGAAGCTGGTGAACTTCTATTTAATAATAATCCGCTTTCTGCTGTTTGTGCAATAGTTTGCCCTCACGAAGATCAGTGTGCTGGTAATTGCATACGAGGAATTAAAGGAGAGCCAATTCAATTTTATAAAATAGAAGAAGAAATCTCTAAAAGCTATTTAAAAGATGCTGATTTTTCTGATATAAGCAAAAACGGAAAAAATATTGCTATAGTTGGATCTGGACCTGCTGGTCTTACAGTTGCATTTGAATTAGCAAAAAAAGGCTACAATATAACTGTATTTGAAAAAAATGAACAACTTGGAGGAATACTTAGATACGGAATTCCTGAATTTAGACTTCCACGAGAAATTATTGATAATTTAATCAATATACTAAAAAATATGGGAGTTAAATTTAAAATCAATTCTACAGTTGGCCCTATACTTACTTTGGATAAATTACTTGAAGATGGATATGATTCTATATTTATAGGGACTGGAGTTTGGAATCCAAGAAGATTAGATATAAAAGGAGAAAGTCTAGGTCATGTACACTATGCTATAGACTACCTACGTTCACCTAAGAACTATGACTTAGGAAATAAGGTTGTAGTTATAGGTGCTGGTAACGTTGCTATGGATGCAGCTAGAAGTGCTAAGCATTATGGTTCAAAAGATGTTTTTGTAGCATATAGACGTGACTTTGATAATATGACAGCAACTAAGGCTGAAATTAATGACGCTATTGAAGAAGGTGTTAAGTTCATGACTTATAAATCGCCTATAAAAATAGTTAATGAAGGTATAATTTTAGCTGATACTGAGAAATTAGTTGCGGAGGATGGTACAACTTCTTTAGTTACTGTAGAAGGTAGCGAAAAATTATTTGAATGTGATTCTATACTAGTTGCAGTTAGCCAAGTTCCTAGAAATACTATTGTTTCTAATAACAAAGGCTTAGATGTTAATAATAGAGGGCTTATTATGACAGATACTAGTGGACATACTACTCGTGATGGAGTATTTGCTTGTGGTGATGTTACTCATGGTGCTAAAACTGTTATAGAAGCTGTTGTGGCTGCTAAAATTGTTGCTCAATCTATAGATGAATATTTAAAGTAAAACTTATTAATACATTGTAGGTTGAATAGTTGCTTTCTTCACACAAAGACTTAAGAAACAGTCTTTAAGTGTTTAGTCATCAACTATTCAACCTATATTTATTTAATTAAATATTTTAATCTGTAATTAAAGTAAATGCTTAATTTCAGAAAACTATTATAATATCAATTAACCCTACATATAAAAAATCCTTTTACTATATGATATAATAGTCCTATAAATTAAAACGGAGATGATTTAATGTCAAAAAAAATAGAAAACCTAACTCAGATCTTAAAGGAAAGTAATAATGTAGTTTTCTTTGGTGGAGCTGGTGTGTCAACAGCGTCTAATATCCCTGACTTCAGAAGCGCAAATGGATTATTTAACGAAAAGTTAAATATTTCCTTAACTCCAGAACAATTAGTTTCCCATACATTTTATTTAAAATATACTAAGGAATTTTTTAATTTTTATAAGCAAAAACTCATATATCCTGATGCAAAACCTAATAATGCTCATATTGCCTTAGCAAAACTTGAAAAAATGGGAAAACTTAAAGCTGTAGTTACTCAAAATATCGATGGGCTTCACCAAATAGCAGGTAGTAAAAATGTATTTGAACTTCATGGTTCTGTACATAGAAATTACTGTGTTAGTTGTAATGAATTTTATGATTCTAATTTTATTATCAATTCCAAAGATGTGCCAACTTGCACTAAATGTGGGCATACTGTCAAACCTGATGTAGTTCTTTATGAAGAAGGTTTGGATGATTCTATTATAAAAGGATCAATTGATGCTATATCTAAAGCTGATACTTTAATTATAGGAGGTACATCTCTTATAGTGTATCCTGCAGCAGGTCTTATAGACTATTTTAAAGGTAAGAATTTAATACTTATAAATAAGAGTACTACCCCTGCTGATAATATAGCTGATTTAGTTATAAATGATAGTATTGATACAGTATTGTTTGATGCTGTAAACAAACTTTAAATAAAAGAGAGGATAAGATGTATATAAATATACATCTTATCCTCTCTTTTTAATATATAATCAATAAATTAATTTCACTATACTAACACTTTAAATTGATATCCATTATCTTTATAGTATTTTATTAACTGAGGAAGAGCTTTTGCAGTATTTTCTTTACCATATGTATCATGCATTAAAATAACTACCATTTCTTTTCCTTCTGAAGTTTTTACTGCATAGTTGTATAATTCTTCAGGTGATTTCTTTTTACCTTCAGCATCACCGCTTAATGCATTCCAATCTATTGCAGCCATACTGTTTGCAGCCATATATTCATCTAAAGGTTCCATACCTTTCCATGACATATGTCCACCTGGACATCTTATAACCTCTGTTGAGAAGTAAGGTCCTAAAACTCTTTTTAATATATCATCAGTCTTTTTAAAGTCCGCTTTGAAAGCTTCTAGATCTAATGTTCTATTTGGATATAATATACCATAATCATGGCTATATGAGTGATTTGCTATTGCATGTCCTTCTTCAAACTCTTGTTTTAGTAAATCTTCAGCTTTTTTCCCACCACGTTCTATATTAGCTCCTGTTACAAAAAATGTAGCTTTAACACCTTCATCTTTTAATGCCTTTAATATCTCTGGAGTAACTGTAGTTGATGTTCCATCATCAAAAGTTAAAAATACTACCTTTTCTCCATTATTTGAATAGTCTCCGCTTTTTAGCTTCTCTGCAACTTTTTCGGCACTATAGCTGTAACTTTCCGATCCATGCTTAACTCCGATCATTTTCTTTTTAGCTTCTTCTTCTTCTTTACGTTTTTGTTCTTCTGCAGCAAGTCTTTTCTCTTCTGCAACTTTTTCTTCTTGTTTTTCTTTTATTGTTTCATCCACATAAGCTTTAACTTTATTAAAAGAACCAAATATAACTACACATACTACCATTAGTAAAAATGCTCTTTTAACATTTAGTTTTGCCCGATTATTATTTTTATTAGAGTTTGAAAAAATATTGTTATTTTTTTTCATAACTTCCCCCTTACTGTCACTTAATGTTACTTTTTATTATATATACATTATACTCCACTTAACCCCTTATGTGTATTACAGCTTCGTAACAACTATTTCAAAATGGTAACATATTGAAAAAATTAAAACAAATTCAATTATATTATTAATACTTTTTAGCTTTTATCAAACCATTATATTTTATGTCTAAGTCTTATTCTCTTGCATCAATGCGTAAAAAAACTGCATACGCAGTTTATTTTAAGACTAATTAACTTTTTTCTTTTCTAATTTCTTCGTTTTCATTATAATTATATACAATGCTACCAAACTCTTGTTGGTATCTCATAGTCGTATTTATAATTATATAACCTAACCCCAAAAATATAAAAACTAAGGTAATCCCAATTACCAGTTTTATCTTTAGCCTCATATGGGACCTCCCCTTTTTATTTCCATTTTTTACCTTAATTAAATTATATAACATTTCCCGACTATTTAACAGAAATTATTATCTATTTTTTTCTACAAAATAATGCATAATAAAAAGCTGGTTAAAACCAGCTTTTTTACTTAAACTTTATTTGTCCATTTTCTATTGAATCTAAAATTACTAACGATTGTAAATTTATATTTTTTTCATCTAAAAGCTTAGCACCATCTTGGAATCCCTTTTCTATAACTATACCAACTCCAACCAGGTTAGCTTGAGCTTTTTCAACCAATTCATTTAAACCTATTGCAGCTCTTCCATTTGCTAAAAAATCATCTAACACTAATATATTTTCACCTTTATTTAAATATCTTTTGGAAACTCTTATTGTATAGTTTTTAGCTTTAGTGAATGAATAAACTTCAGATTCATAAACATCCTTATCTAAATTTTTAGATTCCACTTTTTTTGCAAATACTACAGGTACATTACCAAAGTGCTGAGATGCAATAGATGCTATAGCTATACCTGAAGCTTCTATTGTAAGTATTTTATCTATTTTTTTTCCTTCAAATCTTTTTGCGAACTCTTTTCCTATTTCATTTAAAAACGCTACATCTAATTGATGATTTAAAAAACTATCTACCTTCAATATATCATTACCTGAAATTCTTCCTTCAGTTAATATTTTTTCTTTTAACTTTTCCATAAATATGCCTCCAAATTTTAGTATACTGCATAAATAATATTGAGAAAGTTTAAAAAAACTCCTGTCTAAAAAGACAGGAGTTGCATTTACTATAAAAAATAATAAATAAACTTCCTGTAGTCAAATCATTTACGGTGATTTGGTAGAAACTCTTGACCCCTATCGTCAAATTTATACAGATATTGTAATCAGTTTATCTAATTATAAATCATTAATATGTATTAATCAATATTTATTTCATTTATCTCATTTATGCTAAGTGGTTTAAAATAATAATATCCTTGTATATATACCTTTTCATTTTTTATATTTTTTATAAAATCTTTTTGGCATTTATATTCTACTCCTTCACATACAATAGACTTATTTGTGACTTTGCATATATTAGATAAAAATATTATTATTTCCTTTACAAAAATGGAACTTTCTATTCCATCTATAAAGTATTTATCTATTTTAACTATATCAAAATCTAGTTTTTCTAATATGTCTAAGTTAGAATATTCAACTCCAAAGTCATCTATAGCAATCATAAACCCACACTTTTTTAATTTTTCTATAGATGTGTTTATTTTGCTTAAGTCATTTATTCCAACTTTTTCTAAAATTTCTATACATATACTATATTCTTTCATATTCATTAAGGTTGCTATATCGCATATTTGTTTTATAAAAAGATCATTTTCAATTTCATTTAAGGACATATTTAATGATATATAAAAGTCATCATTTTTAATATTATTGTATTCCTTTATAATTTCATAATCGTTTATTGCAAGCTTCAATATATGTAATGAAGTTTCAAATAGCATATCATTATTCTCAATATCTTTTATAAAAAAATAAGGGGATAGTATTTTATCATCTTTTTTTAATCTCAATAACCCCTCAAATCCAACTATTACATTTTTTTTAGGATTTATTATAGGCTGATAATATAAAAAATACTTATTTTCCTTTAAATCTTCTCTTATAATTTTTTTCATCTTACATTTTTTTATATATGGTAATTTAGTATTGTGTGTTAGAAATTTGGAGCCTGTTAAAACTTTTGTTCTTAAAGCAAACGCAAATTTATCTCCATATTTGAAGGTATATTTCAGTCGAACCAGCTCACCTTCGCCAGACTTGGTGACAGTCTCCTTCGGCATTTCCCAGTTCTC
>NZ_LBBT01000368.1 GCF_001006285.1 Paraclostridium benzoelyticum | reverse complement strand
GGTCTGTCTCCGATGGAATATCGAAGCCAGACCTTAGTTGCATAATTTTTATTATTTCCACTGTCTACTTGACAGGGGGCAGTTCAATTAACATATGGCAGGGGGTATTTATATGGAGTTTTACGATACACATAGACTCGTTAAAAGTGAAGATTTAAATCATCATGGGACATTATTTGCAGGAAGGATGACAGAGTGGTTTGTTGAGAGTTGTTTTATAACAGTATCAAATGAATATGGACATCCTGAAAATTTAGTTTGTTTAAAAGTACATGAAGTCAAATTTACAAAACCTATAAAAAAAGGTGATATTATAAAAATAAAATCAGCAATTGTATATGCTGGGAAAATAAGTTTGACTGTTTATGGAAAAGTTATTAGAGATGGAAGTATTATTGTTGAAGGATTTTTAACTTTTGTATGTGTAGATGAAAATGGAGCTAAGATGCCTCATAATATAGTACTAGAAGAACCAACGAACGAGGAAGATATAAAGATTTTAGAACAAGTTAAAAATTTAAGAAAATAATTTACATAAATAAAAAGAGATATCTTTATATAAAGATATCTCTTTTTATTTATGTAAATTATTTTCTTAAATTTTTAACTTGTTCTAAAATCTTTATATCTTCCTCGTTCGTTGGTTCTTCTAGTACTATATTATGAGGCATCTTAGCTCCATTTTCATCTACACATACAAAAGTTAAAAATCCTTCAACAATAATACTTCCATCTCTAATAACTTTTCCATAAACAGTCAAACTTATTTTCCCAGCATATACAATTGCTGATTTTATTTTTATAATATCACCTTTTTTTATAGGTTTTGTAAATTTGACTTCATGTACTTTTAAACAAACTAAATTTTCAGGATGTCCATATTCATTTGATACTGTTATAAAACAACTCTCAACAAACCACTCTGTCATCCTTCCTGCAAATAATGTCCCATGATGATTTAAATCTTCACTTTTAACGAGTCTATGTGTATCGTAAAACTCCATATAAATACCCCCTGCCATATGTTAATTGAACTGCCCCCTGTCAAGTAGACAGTGGAAATAATAAAAATTATGCAACTAAGGTCTGGCTTCGATATTCCATCGGAGACAGACC
>NZ_LBBT01000367.1 GCF_001006285.1 Paraclostridium benzoelyticum | reverse complement strand
AAATATAATAAATTTTATAGAAACAAATACAGATGCAGAAATTATTAATATTGATGAAGATGTATTAAATATATAGAAAAATTAAAAATAGTGATAATTAAGAATATATTTCATATTTATGAGAAATCTAATTGTAGTATATATTAAAAAGGAGTTTTTGTCATAATGAAAAAAACATTTATATTAACTGCAATTCTAACTTTACTATGTACTACAATTACCTTTTCACAACCTAGCGAACATGTAATGTCGTCCGTTAAAGATTTGATTAGAGTACAGAATGACTTAGATATGATTATCAAAAAAATTATTTCTTGTGAGTATGATAAAGTATCTATGGAAAAGACTCTTAAATTTGATGGGGAGATTTTAAGTAGTATATTTAACAAATGTAATACTAACTACATTAAGGGAGATTCAAATCTTGTAAGAAGAGAAACAGATACTATTTTTTACATTGCCTCAATATATAGATTATCTATAAATGGAATTTTACTTTATTTAGAAGATAAAAATAATTACGAAGCTTATTTTTTAGATTCAGTAGCTCAATATAAAGGAGGAAGCCTTGCATTAGATCAATTTAGGCAAACTTTAGAAAGAGTATATAAAATTAAAATATAAAAAAGCTAATTTAATTAAATTAGCTTTTTTATATTTTAATTTTATATACTCTTTCTAAAGTTTGCCTAAATTGATCTAATGCAAGGCTTCCTCCTTTATATTGAGCTACTGAATCTAAAAAATAAGCTTCGTAATTATTTTTATCTTCTAAATAAAGTAAAATTCCATTTATAGATAATCTATATATTGAGGCAATGTAAAAAATAGTATCTGTTTCTCTTCTTACAAGATTTGAATCTCCCTTAATGTAGTTAGTATTACATTTGTTAAATATACTACTTAAAATCTCCCCATCAAATTTAAGAGTCTTTTCCATAGATACTTTATCATACTCACAAGAAATAATTTTTTTGATAATCATATCTAAGTCATTCTGTACTCTAATCAAATCTTTAACGGACGACATTACATGTTCGCTAGGTTGTGAAAAGGTAATTGTAGTACATAGTAAAGTTAGAATTGCAGTTAATATAAATGTTTTTTTCATTATGACAAAAACTCCTTTTTAATATATACTACAATTAGATTTCTCATAAATATGAAATATATTCTTAATTATCACTATTTTTAATTTTTCTATATATTTAATACATCTTCATCAATATTAATAATTTCTGCATCTGTATTTGTTTCTATAAAATTTATTATATTT
>NZ_LBBT01000366.1 GCF_001006285.1 Paraclostridium benzoelyticum | reverse complement strand
GAAATATATAATCATGGTTGTGGATCAAAAAAAGAAATTTTAAAATTTAATTCAACTCAAAATGGAAGTTCATATGTAAGTGATAATGGTAATACAGAAATATCAATAGAAACATTAGATCAAACCCTAGGATTAAAAGAAATAACATTTATTAAAATGGATATTGAAGGTATGGAATTGGAAGCGTTAAAAGGATCTAAAGAAATTATTAAGAAACATAGACCTAAATTGGCTATTTCTATATATCATAAAAATGATGATTTAATAAATATCCCTATATTTATTAAAAACTTAGTATCAGAGTACAAATTTTATATAAGACATTATAGCATTTATCCTGCAGAAACTATTTTGTATGCAGTTATTTAAGGAGAAATCAAAATGATAGAACAAGATTTAATAATAGAATCATTTAATAGTATTTTTAGTGAATATAAAAAATATGATATTGCATTATATGGAACTGGATTTAGAACAAAATGTGTCATTGAAAATTTTCCAGAATATAATTTTGTAGGAGTGATAGATAAATTTTGTAAAGAAGATTCATTTTGTGGTATTCCTATAATTACAATGGAAGAGCTATATGTAAAAAAAAATACACTAGTTATAATTATGGCACAGCCAAGTTCAACAAAAACTATATTTACAAGAATTGCCTATGATTGCTTAAAAAATGGTATAAAGGTATTTAATTTTCATGGAAGAGATTTATTCCAATTGTATAAATATAACAAGAAAAATATTCTTATGGATAACTATTTTGATATAAGCAAAGAGGTATTTTTAAATCAAATAAATAGTCATGATTCGATAAGTCTTACTATATCAGAAATTTTATTTACTACAAAATATTTAAATAGAGAAGATTTTTATGAAATTTTGGGATGCAAATTAGAAAAAATTGGGATAAAAGAAGCAGCAAATTTTTTTAAAGTAGCAAAACAAGAATTAAAAGAGAATATAAAATTAGATGAATTGTATTTTAAATTAGCTAAAAAATTATTTGTTTCACAAAAAAAATTATTACAGTTTAAACAATTTGAGATGGAGACTTGGTCAAACATGATTGTTTTTAGAAATGATATAGTAGATGGTATAAAATATGCTATAAATAAGAATAAAAAAGTATACTTCTACAATGATACAATATACTCTAATGAAGATGTAAGTAAGTTTATTATAAATAATTTGGAATTAAATTTAGATAGTATATACCTAACTGATAAACTTTCATTTGATAAAGTTGATAAAAATAATTTGTTTTTAGTAACAGATAAAAATGAGAAAAATATAAAGATTAAATGTGATACTTTAAAAATTAAATCCCCTATTGAAATGGCGAATATATCTGGATATTCAGACTTATTATTGAATGCAAATTCTGTTAATGAAAGAAGTATGTGTGCTATGTTTATAGCATGTGCATTTAATAGTCCGTTTGCACTATATAAAAGTGATGGACTATTAATTGTTAATGATATAAAAACATTTGGATATTTGTTTATAAGCCCAATTGCAGTTAAGTTTGTCCTATGGATTATAGAGCAAATTAACAAAAATAAATATGATAAAATTTTATTTGCAGCTAGAGATGGATACTTAGTTCAACAACTATTTAGTATTGCTAAGAAGTATATTAAAGTAAATTCAAATGTAGAGGATTTATATTTTCAAACATCACGTACTGTATGTATAAAATCTAATATAGAAAATAAAAATGATATTAAGTGGATATGTGAATCTCCATTTGCATATTCTCCAGAACAATTGCTTATACGAAAATTTGAGCTAAATGAAAATGAAATAAAAAAGTATGATGAAAAAATATATAAAGATACATTTCACTATGCATTAGAATATGAAACTGATATTTATAAAGAGTCAAGACGAGTAAGAAATAACTATCTAAAATATATTAACAATTTAAATTTAACAAAAGATAAAAAATATGCTTTTGTAGACCTTGCATCATCAGGTACATGTCAATATTTTTTAGAAAAAATTATGGATTTAAAATTAGATGGATTATATTTATGTAGATATATGAATTCAAATAAAGAAAAAAATGAACTTAATATAAAATCTGTATTTAACAATGGATTTTTATCTTATGGATTTCAAAGTTTTTTAGCTGAAAATTATATGTTACTAGAAACTATTTTTACTTCATTTAAGCCAACGTTAATAAGTTTTAACAAAGATGGAGGGTTAATATATGAAGAAGAGACTAGAAATAAAAATGAATTTATTTACTTAGATACATTACAGATCTGTATAAAAAATTATTTTGAAGATTTTATGAAAAATGTGTTTGTTGAGAATGAGAATATAAGTTCAGGATTCATAGATTATATATATAGTTTAAAGTGCTACCCACATACACGAGAAGGATGTAATGAACTTAGTAATCTAATGCTTCGAGATGATTTAGGACAAGGTATGATACCGTTACAATGAAAGTAGGTGAAAGAATTGCCAAATTCATATAAAAGTAGTTACAGCACTGATGATAAGAGTTATAATCCCTTAGATTTAAAAATTAAAAATTATATTAGAAATAATAAATCAGAGGACTTTGATGAAATTCTTATCAAGGATAATAACTTTGAAGTATTTCTAAACTTTAGTAAAACGAGGCAGTCTATATTAAATTGGTATGATTTCAAAAAAGGAGCGGACTTACTTGAAATAGGTGGAGAATTTGGAGCTCTTACAGGTATGTTTTGCGAAAAGTGTAAATCGGTTACATGTATTGAAAGTGATATACTTAGAACAGAATCTATTTTAAAAAGATATGAAAATAGGAATAACTTAGAGGTTTTCAACAACATTGAAAATATTATACATTTAAATAAAAAGTATGATTATATAGTTCTTATAGGAACGATAGAACTTATAGAAAATATAGAAGAGTATTTAAAAAAAATAAAGTCATTACTTAAATCTGAAGGAACTATTTTGATAGCTACAGAAAACAGATTAGGATTAAAATATTTTTGTGGAGCTTCATACCCAACATTAGAAAAACCATTTGATGGTATAAACAAAAGGTTTAAAAACAATGGAAGAACCTTATATACTAAGTCAGAATTAGAAAATATTATCAAAAATTCAGGGCTAACTATAAATAAATTTTATTATCCGATTCCTGATTACAAATTTGCTCAAGAGATTTACTCAGATACTTATTTACCCAAAGGAGCTTTAAGGGAAAGGATAATGCCCTATTATTTAAACTCAAAGTCATTGATTGCAGATGAGATGTCTTTATATGATGATATTATAGAAAATAATGTTTTTGAAGTATTTGCCAATTCATTTTTAATTGAATGTAGAGAAATAGATATTAAATGCAAAATTGATTATGTAGCAGTTTCTACTGATAGAAAAGCAGAAAATGCATACGCTACAGTAATTTATAGTGATAAAATAGTTAAAAAAAAGCCACTATTCTCTCAAGGTATACAAGGTATAAATGATTCTTATAATAATATAAAAGATTTGGAATTAAGAGGTTTAAATACTGTAGATACCAAAATAAATAATAATGAATTACACATGCCATTTTTAAAAGCTAATACACTATCTAATATTTTAAGAGGTTACATTAAATATGACAGAGATAAGGCTTTAAATTTGTTTGATTTTTTATACAAAGATATATTAAAGTCATCAGATCATGTGAATAGAAATTTATGTTATTTAAATCAATTTAGCAAAAATAATCTTGATATGGGGATTATACTGAAGCATGCATATATTGATATGGTTCCGGTAAACTGTTTTTATGAACATGGCAAATTAATTTATTTTGATCAAGAATTTAAAATGGATTATTTTCCTGCAAATTATGTAATGTTTAGAGCGATTAAATATACATATCTTCATATTAAAGAAACAGACAATATAGAGTTATCTCAAGAGGAATTAAAAGATAAATATGGATTAAAGGATTTATGGGATTTTTACGAATCAATTGATATAAAATTTGTAGTGGAAAATAGGCAGTTTGAAATTTATAAGAACTATCTTTCATGGGTAGATGTAGATAAAAATATAATAAATAAAAATTCAAAATTATTAACAGGATTATAAAATATGGATAAAAATTTTTTGAACTCAGAAGTTAGAGATGATTATCTAGTTACATCTCATACTAAAAAATTATGGGCTGTTCAGTTAAATCTATTAAAAAAATTTAAAGAAGTTTGTGAGAAGAATAACTTAAAGTTTTATTTAACCTACGGTAGTTTACTAGGAGCAATAAGACATAATGGGTATATACCTTGGGATGATGATATTGACATTACGATGCCAAGAGAAGATTATGATAAACTAAAGGAAATTGCGGCAAAAGAGTTTGAAGATCCGTACTTTTACCAAACGCAAGAGAATGAACTAGATTTTTTTGGCGGAGGATTTTCAAGACTAAGAGATAGTAGAACTACAGGGTATGAAAATATACATTTTGGGCATCAGTTTAATGCTGGAATATGGATTGACATAACTGCTATAGATAAAGTTCCTAATTCTTATTTTTCAAGAAAATTACAAAGCAAAATGGTACGTTTTTATCAGCAAATTATGTTTGCAAAAATATATAGTAGAGATAATGACTATTTTTTAGATATTTCTTCTTTTAAAATGAAGCTATTAAAAAAGATAGCTAATAGATTAACACATAAAGAAATTTGCTTTAGACTAAATAAATGGTGTAGTATAGCTAAAAATAAAAAAAACAAAAACGTAGGAATATTAACGCAGTATGGATGTTATGAAAAAGAATTATATAAAGCTGAGTGGTTTATAGGTGTTAAATATAAAATATTTGAAAATATAAAAGTACCTATACCAATAGGATATGATGAATTTTTAAAAAAAATATTTGGAGATGATTACGCTAATTTACCTCCTTTAGAAGAAAGAAAACCTCATCATAATGGATACTACAATAGCGAAAAATCATATAGAGATATAAATAAAGAGATAGAATTAAGGTTTACAAATATATTTAGAAATGTAAATCAAAAGCAAGTTGTTATATTTGGAGCAGGAGAAATGCTTGATGCTTATATGAGTAGATATGGTAAACAATTTAAACCAAGTTTTCTTGTAGATAATGATTGTAAAAAATGGGGAACAAAAAAGTATGGTATTAATATAAAATCTCCAGATGAGTTATTAAAAAATGGACAAAAACTACACATTATTATATGTAGTATTTATTTTCCTGAGATAAGTAGGCAGTTAAGTAATATGGGAATTAAAGATTATTACGTATATTCAAAAAAGCGTGAATGGATATTAGAAAGATTACCAGAGTTGGAGGAATATGAAGTTGAAAAAGTATAAGGATGGATATATTGCAGGAGTTTTTGACTTATTTCATATAGGTCATTTAAATGTACTAAGAAATGCAAAAGATAGATGTGATAGTTTAAGGGTTGGAGTTTTATCGGATGAGTTGGTTGAACATTTTAAAGGTAAGAAACCATATATACCAGATTTAGAAAGAATGGAAATAATTAAAAATATTAAGTGTGTAGATGATGTGGTTAAGGTTACATTTGAAAATATCAATAAAATGGATGCTTGGAACTTATACCATTTTGACTGTTTATTTTCAGGAGATGATTGGAAAGGACATGAAAGTTGGAACATTGATAAACAAAAGCTTAATGAAGTTGGATCTAATATAGAATTTTTTAACTATACAAATGGGACTAGCTCAACACAAATAAAAAAATTAATTTTAGAAGAAACAGGTATATGTTAAGTATGGAATATATAAATAACAAAATTAAGATAAATGAAGGAACTTATTTTATAACAGGAATAACAGGGTTTATTGGATCAATTATAGCTAAATCTATAATTAAATCTGATAATTATAAAAATGGAAAAATTAAAATAATAGGACTTGTTAGAGACATAGACAAAGCTTTAGATATGTATTCTAATTTTAATCAATCCAACTTAAAGTTTATCAAAGGTGATTTAATAAATTTAGACCATATAGATTTATTAGCAAAAAATGATATTAGTAGTATAGACTATATATTTCACTGTGCGGCAATAACAAAATCATCTGAGATGATTTTGAGACCTGTAGAAACTGCTGATGGAATTGTTCTAGGAACTAAACATATTTTAAATATAGCTAAAAAGTACAATGTAAGTAGTATGGTGTATATTTCATCTATGGAAGTATATGGAGTTATAAGTAGTGATGGGGATAGAACAGATGAAAAAGATACTGGGACTATAGATATATTATCAGAAAGAAGTTGCTACCCACTCGGTAAGCAGATGGCAGAGCATTATTGCTTTTCATATTATAAAGAGTATGGGATACCTGTTAAAATTGCTAGATTGGCTCAAACATTTGGAGAAGGAACATTGAAAGATGATACAAGGGTATTTTCTCAATTTGCAAAATGTGTTATAGAAAATAAAGATATCGTGCTCCACACAAATGGGGATTCTATTGGAAACTATGTAGAATCAGAGGATGCAGTTACTGCACTTTTTATTTTATTAAATAAGGGGACTAATGGAGAAGCTTATAATATAGCAAATGAAGAATCCACTATGACTATTTTTGAAATGGCAGAACTTGTAGCAAATGAAATTTCAAACAGAAAAATTAAAGTTACATTTGAGATACCAGAAAGTAATATATATGGATATGCAAAAAAAACAGAGCTTAGGTTGTCATCATCAAAGATAATGAGCCTTGGATGGAAACCTAAGTATAAAATGAAAGATATGTATAGAAGACTTATCTCTTCATTTAATAGCTAATTAAAAATAGATAAACTTAATTATAAAAAATAAAGGATTAAAACTTAAGCTTAAATCCTTTATTTTTTATACGATTTATAGGTACTAAGGCTTTTGAATAATTAAACCTATAAGATAGCTCATAGTAATTTAATGCTTTTACAGAATCTCCTAGTAATTCATAAAATACACCTAAATTAAAAGCCGACAAATAAGTACCGGTTCCTTCAACTATTTCAAATTTAGTATATTCTCCAAGTTGTAAGGCATTTAAGTATGAAAACTCTATATTGTTAAAATAATTCATATATTTTTCAGGGTTATATGAAACTAATTCTGTGAAAAATACTCCACAAGCAAAGTAAAAATCACAAGAATTATTCATTAGATCAAATACATCATCAATAATTTTTAAGCCTTTTTCAAATTGGTTTAACTTAGTTAAATTATATATATAAAGGATTATAGCATCATCAAAAAAGTTATCTGTATTAAAGTTTACAACTTCATAGAATTTATCAAAATATGGCAATGCATCCATATACATATTATTACTATAATAAGTTTTAGCTGCTTGATATAGAAGATATGAATCAGTATTATTATTTTTTAATTCGTTAAGGATCATAGAGATATTTCTATTAAATTTATTTGTTTTTAAATATCCGTCGTGCTCTATTTCTATATCTACAATTTCTCTAGGTAAAGATGTGTCTAGCTGTTCATGGATGCTTCCTTCAAAGTACACACCTTTAGGGGCTAATCTTGAAATAAATGCATTAGATTTTTTAACTTCATTGTCTTCTTCGAATAAATTTATTATTTTGATTTTACCAATAGTGTTTTCTTTTGAGTTAATAAAGTTATTTATTTTATCTATATTAAAATTAGTTATAATTTCATCAGCATCCAAAATTAAATTCCAATCTCCAGTAGATTGCTTAATTGCAAAGTGTCGAGTATCAGAAAAATTATTGGTCCATGTATAGTCAAATACTTTAGCTTCAAACTCTGCAGCTATTTCTTTTGTTTTATCAGTTGAACCAGTATCAACAACTATTATTTCATCAACTAAGTTTTTAACAGAATCTAGACAACGTTTGATTTTTAATTCTTCATTTTTGGTAATCATAACTAAACTTAAAGTTTTCAATTTTGCACCTCCTATGAAATTTATTAAATTATAGTATATCAGAAAAAAATAGAAAAATTCACAAAATTATT
>NZ_LBBT01000365.1 GCF_001006285.1 Paraclostridium benzoelyticum | reverse complement strand
ACTTAGCCCATTTAATATACTATTCATAGCCATTGATAAAGGTCTTTGAGCTAAATCTGTATTTATATAGTTTATATATGCATTAACAGGAAGTGCTTTAGGATTTGTAGCCCCAATTAAATATGGTACTTCAAATGATCCAAACGAAAACGCAAATATTACAATGAATGATGAAAGTATTGTAGGCATTATCTGTGGAATTATTACCAATTTAAGTACTTGAAATTTATTAGCCCCTAAATTTAGCGCTACATCTTCTAACTTAACATCTAAACTCTTCAATATATTATACACTGTAATCGCTATAAAGGGCATGCCCTTGTATATATATACAATAATTATTCCTATACCAGCTTTATCATTTACTAAACTTACAAATTCTCTAGAATCGTTTATTAAATTTAGATTATATAACATTCTAGCTATTATACCTGTTTTAGAGAAAACAGCAAATGCAAGCATTACAACTATTATATGCGGGACTATAATAGGCAAATTTAATAAAAAATATCTTAGCTTAGAAACTCTACTTTTTGTCATTAAATACGCTAACAAAATTCCTATTATAGTTGCTATTATCGATGAAATTATCGATGTTTTTAAACTTAGCATTAATGAATTTATAAGTTGTTGATTAGATAATATCTCTTTGTAATAATCAAAAGTTATATTATCTAATCCAATCAAAGGGAAATAACCTAAGCTTTGTAATATACATGTGCAAATACCTACTCCCATTATAAATAATAATAGTAATGCGGCTGGAGCAATAAGTAAATACGGTTTTATTTTACTCATTAACGTTAGCTACCTCTTCTAACCATATTTTTTCTATTATAGGTACTAAACTTGCCTTAACTTCTGGAACTGGATTCTTTACTTGTACTGAGTTTTTAAATTTTGATTTATCTTCTTTAGGTATCTTATTTAAATCCAATATAGTCATATCTCCCCAGTTTTTAGGTTCACTTTTAGAAGCTTGCGCATCTATACTTGTTAAATAATTTATTAATACCATTGCACCAGCTTTATTTGATGAGTTTCTAGGTATTGCTAAAAAATGAGTATTTGATATATTTCCTTTATCAAAATTTATAAATTCTGTACTTTTATCAAATTCCCCAGAATTTATCTTACCTTCAATCTCATTTGGAGCATAAGTCATGCTAAAATTAACTTCTCCATCAGAATACATATTATCTAATTGCGCTGTAGTCGATGGATAAGTTTTTCCTTCATTCCATAAGTAAGGCTTTATCTCTTTTAAATAATCTATAGCTGGTTGAATTGCTTTTTTAACTGTAGCTTCATCTTCAGGTAAATCCTTTAAATTTTCATAGCCTACTATATCATATATTACATTTCTTACAAATGCACTTCCTGTAAAATCTGGTGGCGCTGGATATGTAAATTTACCTGGCTTTTTCACTATAGCCTCTTTCAGTGTATTAGTGTCTACTATATTATCACTTACTTTATCTGAGTTTTTTAGTACTGTAAATGAAGCTTTTCCCCATGGAGACTCCATATTGTCTACAGTTGTCCCAAAATCAGTTGTTATATCTTTTGAATTCGTATCAACATATTTTTCATAGTTTTCTATTTTATTAGTAAATGGTCCAAATAACAGTTCATTATCTTTTGCCGTTTTAAAGTTTTCTCCATTTACCCAAAAAACATCTATATTTCCTTTATCATTTTTAACTTGTTTCTCAGATATTAATTGATTCATTATGGTATCTATATCCATACCTACTCTTTTTACATTTATATCGTATTTTTCTTTCATGTTTGGGATTACATAATTATCAAACCATTTATTCAGTACTTCATTTCCTCCCCATCCATAAAAGTTAACAGTACTTCCTTTTGCACTTTTTTCAATTTCTTCATAGTTTTTGCTTAAAAGTTGCTCATCCGATTGACTATTAGCCTTTCCATTACTACATCCAACTAAAAACAATAGGGATATCGTTATTCCCAAGGCAATAATTTTTTTCATTTTGTTCCTCCTCTGTTGTTTTATTTATAATAATAATATAACCCCCCAACTAAATATTATAAAGCTGGGAGGTTATTTTTATTGACTTACTTAACTAATTTGTAATCATACTTTTTAATACCGTCTGTAGGATTATATACTTTTGTAAAACCATTCTTGTCTAAAATTTTTGCTGCCTTTTCACTTCTATTTCCTGTCTTACAATAAAGCAGAACTGGTTTTTATTTATAATCATCTAATATAGTTAAATTATTTTAAAAATTATCAAAATCTATATTCATAGCCTTATCTATATGTCCTGTATTAAATTCGCCTTTTGTTCTAACATCCACAACAGCTATATCATCTCCAGTAGCTAATAAATCCTCAGTTTCTTTTGCATTTATATTTTCATATTTGGCTGATGTTTTATCATGCTTATCAGATTTTTGAGTACATCCAACTAAACTTCCAATACTAAATGTAATTAATGACCCTGCAATTATAACGCTTATTTTTTTATTTAATTTAATAGCTATTCACTCTGCTCTTTAATTCTTCATAAAATTCTAAATTTCTTATTCAATTATATCAAACTTATAATTCATTTATTATAGTTTTTTCCTATAAGTCATTATCATTATATAGTTTTTAACTATCATTCACTTCTTAAAGTTATACTAACTATCTCAGGTCTACAATTAAATCTTATAAGAACTTTAGATCCCCCTAACCCTTTGCTTAGTATCATTGTTGTATCATCTTTTTTATAGTTTCCAAAATCATATTTAGGAAAAAATTCTCTATTAGGAGAAAGAACTCCACCTAATACAGGTAGCCTTATTATCCCTCCATGAACATGCCCTGATAATACTAGGTCAGCTCCATAATCACTGTAATCTTCAAAGAAAAATGGAGTATGTGCTAGCATCACATTGTATTCATTTTTATTTATTTCACCTAATGAGTTTTTTATAAAGTCTTTATCTAATCCTTCTTTTCTATTTTTAAAGTTTTTGAAAAAGTAAGGATATTTTTCTAAAGGAATTATAAGTCCAAAAATATTTATGCTAGAATTATCTTTATTTACTATCACTTTGTCATTTTCTAAGTTTATAATTGGCTTTTTACTAAGTTCCTTAAAATAAAGTTCATATTCTTTTTTATATTTTTTTATCAAAGACTTTTGTTCGTGATTTCCTATTATATGATAAACTTCATAACTCTTAGTTAGTTCATCTAAAAAATTTAATGACACATGGAAGTTATTTTTATCGCCTTCCACTAAATCACCTGTTATAACCACTATATCAGGTTCTTCTTCATGAATTTTTTTTAGTAATTTTTCATTATTCTTACCAAAAGTTTTGTTGTGTAAATCACTTACTTGAACAATTTTAAAATTATTAAATTCTTTTGGTATTTTTTTATTTTTTATTTCATAGCTAGTAGTTTCTAAACTATTTATCTCTCTATTTAAAAACAAAGTTGTTCCTAAAACTATGGTTGAGCCTAATAAAACTTGCGTAAACATAATATTTCCTTTCTGATTATATTAAAATGCATCTTTTAATATTTTAAAGTATTTACCTTCTAATGATTTATACAGCGGTACACCTATTATTGTTATAACTACAAATTGCCCAAATCCAACTTGTGCCATAGATAAAATAAGTGGTAATCCAAAGAATATATTAAGCATTATACCTATTATTATAGCATTTATAATAGTAGGCCAAGTTGATGCTACTAATAAAGCATATTTTTTACCATACATCATTTTGCTAGTCACATAAACTGCATATACACTTAAAAATGTTGCAGTTGTCCCAAAGATTATATCTGGTACTCCATAAGGCCCTATAATATTAGCCAAAAAGCACCCTATCGTTAATCCCCATATATAATCCTTCTTTATAAATGGAAGTAATACCATAATTTCTGCCACTCTAAATTGTATTGGCCCATAGCTTATGGCCCCTAATACCAATGTTAAAGTTGCATATATAGCTGCAACTAATGCTGTTGTAACTAATTTTTTTATATTTGTCGTCATAAAAGTTCTCCTTTAAGTCCTAAAATCTAAAAAACCGCAGAAAAATCTACGGTTTTATAATCTAAATGATAATATAAATATTATATTTTAAGACTTAACCATAGTTTTGTTTAAAGACAGGAGGCTTTCGAACTGTCCTTTTAAGTTTTAAGATAATTTATATAATATCAAAAAAATACTTTTTTTTCAATAGAGTTAATTACTTAAATGTTTCCTTAACTTTCTTTAGTTTATTAATTATATCAATATGTTGAGGACAACTTTTTTCACACTTACCACATTCTATACATTTAGATGCATCAGCATATTGCTCTATTAAATATTTATACATATTGTTTTTTATACCTTCTATATCATTAAACATTGATGAATTATTTAAGCATTCAAAGCAGGCAGGTATGTTAACGCCATTTGGACATGGCATACAATATTTACAATCAGTACAATTTATTTTTATTTTAGACTTCAATGTATCTCTTAATGATTCTATTACCCTTTCATTTTCTAAGTTCATAGAATCAGCCTCTCCATCCTCGTTACATATTCTTATATTATCAACAACCTGTTCCATATTTGACATTCCACTAAGAACAATTCCTATTTCTGGCTTATTGTATAAGAATTTAAAAGCCCATTGAGCAGGAGATTTTTTAGTGTTTGGTTTGTTAATTATTTCTAAAATATCATTAGGTAAATTATTAGCAAGCTTTCCTCCTCTAAGAGGCTCCATTATAATAACTCCCATACCTTTTTTATTTGCATATTCAAGTCCTTTTGTTCCTGCTTGATATTCTTCATCTAAATAGTTGTATTGAATTTGTGTGAAATCCCAATCATACGCATCTATTATCTCTTTAAATACTTCATACTTATCATGAAAAGAAAATCCTACATATCTTACCTTTTTACTTTTCTTTATTTCATTTAAAAAATCAAATATATTATTTTCAACTAAGTTATCCCATAGGCTTTTATCTAGTGCATGAATTAAATAAAAGTCTATCTGTTCTGTTTGAAGTTTTTTTAATTGTTCATTAAAATATTTATCCATATCTTCTCTTGAGTTAATTTCCCAAGATGGTAATTTAGTTGCTAGGTTAATTCTTTCTCTATATCCATCCTTTAAAATTTTTCCTACTACAATTTCGCTTTCTCCATTGTGATATGGATATGCTGTATCTATATAGTTTACTCCATTATCGATTGCGTATCTAACCATCTTAACAGTTTTTTCTTCATCAATTTTTCCATCTATTTGAGGAAATCTCATGCACCCAAATCCTAAAATAGATATTTTTTCCCCTGTTTTTCCAAACTCCCTATATCTCATATCTACCCCTCCTAAATTTAGTTTAATTAAATTATACAATAAATAACATATTTCAATATACTAACATTCTATGCTTATATATTTTTTAGTTTACCTATAATTTAATAAGTGTTTTTATTGTATTAAAAATTAATATATGGTATTATTAATTTATCTGACCTCTTAAGCAGTGATGCCGATGTGGTCTTTTTTAATAAAAATAATACATAAAGGAGTGGTATAAAAAATGGACAATATTCCATTGCGGATATGTTTATTTATTAAATCACTTAATGAATCTTAATTTTTGCTTAATACCTTTATTCAATTATATGTTTAAGCAATTATGTAGATAATACTTAAGTGATTGCTTTAAAACTGAATAAAGGAGTGATCAAATGATAAGATACTATAAAACTATCGACTCTAAACTTGAAAAATTAAAATCATTTGAAAGTGGTTGTTGGGTTAATTTAGTTGAACCTAGTACAGCTGAAATACTTGAAATTTCTGCAAAACTTAATGTTGATATAGAAAGTGTTAGAGCTGCACTCGATGAGGAAGAACGTTCTAGAATAGATATTGAAGATAATCATATATTAATACTTATAGATATACCTGTAGATGAAAGTGATGCATCTTCTACTCATTACTCTACTATTCCACTTGGTATTATACTTTTAGATGATACCATTGTTACAGTATGTATAGGACAAACAAAAATTTTAAATGACTTTATAGTTGGACATGTAAAAGATTTTTTTACTTTCAAAAAAACTAGATTTATTCTTCAAATTCTTTATAAAAACGCTAGCTATTATTTACATTATCTAAGAAGAATAAATAAAATGACTATAGCAATAGAGAAAGAAATATATAAATCTATGAAAAACAAAGAATTGGTTCAGTTACTAGAACTTGAAAAGTCTTTGATATATTTTTCTACTTCATTAAAAGCAAATGAACTTGTCCTTAATAAAATGCTTAGAACAGAATCTATTAAAAAGTATTCAGAGGATGAAGATTTGCTTGAAGATGTTATTATAGAAAATAAACAAGCTCTAGAAATGGCTACTATTTATGGTGATATTTTAAGTAGGATAATGGATGCCTTTAGTGCTATTGTTAGTAATAACCAAAACACAGTTATGCAATTTTTAACATCTATTACACTTATAATGTCTATACCTACAATTGTGTCTGGTTTCTTCGGAATGAATGTCCCTGGATTGCCATTTGAACATCATCCTAGTGGATTCTGGCTTGTTATTTTAATTACATGTATTATGTGTTTAATTCTTACATTTATAATGTCTAGAAATAAATTATTATAAATCAGTTGACATTTTCCAAAATTTGAATATAATTAAATTATAAAATTAAATTCCCTAGAAGGGGAGTAGCTTACACTTAGGTGTTAATTAGTCGTCATACCAGTGATAATCACTCGGTTAATTAGCGAGTTTAATCTTGTTAGCAAGACCTTCTAAATAAGTAGAAATATTTCTACTTATTTAGAAGGTCTTTTTTATTTTTATTTCAAAAAGGGAGATGTTTGTATGATTTATGTGTTTTTGTTGTTTGGGTTCTTACTTTTAGTAAAAGGAGCGGATTACTTCGTTGATGGTTCTTCAAGTATTGCAAGGTCTCTCAGGATTCCTTCTTTACTTATAGGTCTTACAATAGTTGCATTTGGAACTAGTTCTCCTGAAGCTGCAGTTAGCGTTACTGCATCTATGGAAGGGCAAAATGGAATAGCATTTGGAAATATTATCAGTTCAAATATTTTTAATCTTTTATGTGTTGTAGGTATGTCAGCTTTTATAAAGCCTTTATCTGTTAAGAAATCTATACTTTTAAAAGAATTCCCGTTTTTAATACTTTCATCAGTTTTACTTTTAATACTTTGTAATGATTTTGTTTTTCAAAGCTCGAAAAGCTCTATTTTATCACTTAGTGATGGATTAGTATTTTTAATGTTCTTTGGTATATTTATATACTATTTAGTAGAAGTTTCCATTAACTCTAGAAATAAAAATAGAAATTTAATTACTAATACTAACATTGAATTATCAAATGAAAATTCAACTTATACAGAATCAAATATATCTTTATCAAAGTCTATATTTTTGTCTATCATAGGTATTTTAGGCATAATAATTGGAGGTAAACTAGTAGTTGATTGCTCTTCTAATATAGCTTTAAGCTTTGGAGTAAGTCAAAAAATGATAGGTTTAACAATTGTTTCTATAGGAACTTCTCTACCCGAGTTTATAACTTCAGTTGTAGCTGCTAGTAAGGGTGAAAGTGATATTGCCTTAGGAAATGTTATTGGTTCAAATATATTTAATATTTTATTCATACTTGGTATATCTTCAGTTATTAATCCTATATCAGTTGATCCTAGTCTATTTTTAGATATATTTATAATGATAGTGGTTACTATAATAGCTTATATATTTGCTATTAGACGAAAAGACATAAGTAAGTTTGAGGGAGTTATATTGATAGGATCTTATATTTTATACATGATTTATGTTATTCTTAAAAATTAAAATAAAAAGATATAGGTTAAAACCTATATCTTTTTTTATAATAATTTTAATTAAGTTTTTATATTAAGCTGCCGGAGGATTTGGTTGTGGCTGCGGTTGTGGCTGCTCCGGTTGTGTTGGTTGTTCCGGTTGTGTTGGTTGCTCCGGTTGTGTTGGTTGCTCCGGTTGTGTTGGTTGCTCCGGTTGTGTTGGCTGCTCTGGCTGTGTCGGCGGTTGTTCCGGTTGCTCCTCTGGTTGTTCCGGTTGTTCTTCTATTTCTTGTTCTTTTGGTCTTGTTCTTACTGGAGCGCTATAGCTTATATCAACTTTAGAAAATGGTCCTTCTTTTCCAAATTCTCTACCTTCTAACCCATCATGTATAGGATCCATAACATCTCTCCATAAAGCAGTAGCTATTTTACTTCCTTGTGGAAGTGATTTAGCTCTATCGTTACCAATCCAAACTGATGCAGTATAATATGGTGTATATCCACAGAACCATGCATCATTATTACTATTTGTTGTTCCTGTTTTACCAGCAACTGCCATGTTTGATAATTTAGCCCTTCTACCAGTACCATCATTAACAACACCTTCTAGCATTTTAGTCATATAGTAAGCTGTATTTTGAGAGTACACTCTCTTCGTCTTAGGTTTATGGTCAAGTAATAAACTTCCATCTGATAATTCTATTTTAGTAAATGTTGTAGGTTCTACATAAACTCCACCATTTGCTATAGCTGCATATGCAGCTGTCATTTCAAGAGGAGATACTCCTTGAGCCATTCCACCTAAAGCAGTAGGGTAATGTCTATCTCTTACATCATCTACAGTTGTTATTCCTAAATCTTTTAATGAATCTAAAACTATTTTCATAGATTCTGCTTCACTGTTACCAAGCATTGCTGCTCCGTGAACAGCAGCACCATTGTATGATTGTTTTACAGCTTGAGCCATACTTACACCACCATGGTATGATCCACCCGCATTTCTAGGCCAGTCTCTACCATTTACTTTTTTAAGTGGAGAATCATTTAAAGTCGAATAAGGAGTAAGTCCAGCTCTCTCCATAAGTGGCATATATACAGCTAATGGTTTTATTGATGATCCTGGTTGCCTTGGATTTATAGCTCTATTATATAGGCTCTCTCCTCCTATTCCACGACCACCTATCATTGCCTTAATTTGTCCATTATTATTATCCATAACAACCATAGCTGATTGTGGTTGTAAGTTTCCATTTCCATCTCTATAAGTTCCTGGGAAATTAGAACCATCTTCATATTCTTTTTCTACAACATTTTGCATATCGGAATCTATTGTAGAATGAATTCTAAGTCCTCCATTGTATAGCATATCTTTAGCTTCATCTTCAGTGTAACCTTCCTTAACTAGAGCTTTTACTACATCTTTTTTCACTAAAGAGTTAAAGTATGAAGAATTTTTACTTTCAACATCTTCTCCCAGACTAATTTTTATATCTTCTTTTATAGCCTTGTCATATTCACTTCTTGATATATATCCAAGTTCTAACATTCTACTTAAAACAACTTCTTGTCTTTTTTTAGATTCTTCATTAAACTCAGCTTTGTATATTACTTTTCTACCTTTTCTTAACGCATCATATGTAAGCTTGTTAATTCTATCATTTTCAAGTAAAATTTTATACATTTCAAGATCATCATCTGTTGGTACATAATCTTGAGCATATACTATTATTTCTGCATTTTTTAAATCATCATCTTTTGTTAACTGTGATGTTTTATATGCAGCATATTTACTTGGATATTTAGTTATACCTGCTAAAAGAGCACTTTCTGCTAAACTTAATTCAGATACATCTTTATCAAAATAGTTGTGAGATGCAGCTTGAACTCCTCTATTTCCTTGTCCTAAAGACATTGTGTTTAAGTATGCTAAAAGTATTTCATCTTTATCTAACTCTTTCTCCAACTGCAGTGAGTAGTAAAGTTCTTTTATTTTTCTTTTATATGTTTTTTCATTAGTTAGATATAAGTTCTTAGCTAGCTGCTGTGTTATTGTACTAGCACCTTGTGCTTTATATCCTGATTTTATATTTTGTACAAATGCACCTATAGTTCTTTTAATATTTATACCATGATGTTCATAAAAAGTATGATCTTCTATAGCAAGCACTGCATTTTTTAAATTATCAGGGATATTATTCATGTCTTTTACTACATACCTTGACTCTGCGCCTTGAATTGTCTCTGTAATTTTATTATTTGAATCATATATAATAGAGTTTTCTGCAAACACCATATTTTTTGGATCTATATCTGGAGTATTAAACAGTATAGCCATAACAAATATACTAACTGATGCAACTCCTAGCCCAAATATTGCTAAAAATCCTATCGCTATTTTTTTCATAAGGCTACTTTTTTTCACTTTTTTGTCACTCATATTTTCGTTATTGCCCCCAATCTCAAATTTTAATCTGGTTTTTTATAGTTTAATATAAGTCCTATTTTTTATTATTACATATAATTTTTATTTCTCCTTCATATTTTTCCAAAAATTTTTACAAATAATGCTTATATCTTCGTTTTTTCTAGCTACTTTATTTGGATACCACTCTCTTGGAAATATTTTTTTATATTTTTCTTTAGAATACCTATTATCAATAAGCATTATTACTCCTTTATCATGGTCTGTTCTTATACACCTTCCTGCAGCTTGAAGTACTTTTATCATACCTGGATAAGTATATGCATAATCAAATCCATCATAACCTTTTTTGTCAAAATGTTTTTTTATGATGTTACGATCAACTCCTATTTGAGGCATTCCAACTCCTACCACTATAACTCCTATAAGTTTATCATTAGTAAGATCTATACCTTCAGAAAAATGACTACCTAAAACGCAAAACCCAATATGAGTAGATTTATTTTTTTCTTGAAATCTTTTCAGGAAATTTTCTTTTTTATCTTCGCTCATATCTTTTTCTTGAATTTCAATATTTAAATCTGTATAGTTTTTAACCATGTAATCGTACACCAGTTCCATATAACTATATGATGGAAAAAACACCATATAGTTTCCATCCTTACTTTTAACACAATTTTTTATAGATTTAGATACATCTTTACAAGTTTCATACCGTCTATTATAAGTGGTATTTATATTATTTGCAAATATTAACTCTCTTTTATTTACATCAAATGGAGAATTTAAACTTATAAAATAGTCTTTTTCTTCACCTCTATACATACTTTTAAAATAATTTATAGGAAGTAATGTAGCTGAAAATATTATTGTAGATTTAGCACTTTTCATTCTTTGTTCAATAACTCCAGATGGATCTATACAATAAATTCTTACAAGTACGTCTTTTCCATTTTTTTCATAAATAGTTACGAAATTGTCATCGTAAAATTCTGCAACTCCCAAAAAACTATGAACATCAAAATATAATTCTATAAGTTTTTCATTTTCCTCTGAATTATCTTCTAAATACTCATCTATTTTTTGAGTTAAAGTTTTTAAAAGATTTATAAACTCTATATCTAAAGCCTTACTTTCTATGTGATTTGATAATTTCATATCCTTATATATAATTAATTCTTCATCTACTTCTTTAAAATATGATTTTATCTTATTTATAGAATAGTTAATACTTCGATTTTTACCTTTCATTATTTTGCTAATTTCTTCAAACTGAAATTTATCTAAAGATTTAGAGTACATATCTCTAGTTCTATCAACTAAATTATGAGCTTCATCAATTAAAAAAACATAATCATTCTTTTTAATATCAAAAAATCTTTTTAAGTAGACCTTAGGATCAAAAGCATAATTGTAATCACACACTATAATGTCACTAAATAATGCTAAATCAAGAGATAGTTCAAATGGACATAATTTATATTTTTCACTTAAACTCTGTATAACCTCATATGAGTATGTGTTTTCATGTTTTAAAATTTCTTTTAAAGCATTGTTTATCCTATCAAAATATCCATTTGCATATTCACAATATTCTGGATTACAATTAGCTTCATCTTTTTTACATACAGTATCTTTTGAAGATATTATTGTGTATTTTATATCTAAATCTTTTTCATTCATTAATTTCAAACTATTTTCACATACATCTTTAGTTATGTTTTTCGCAGTCAAGTAAAAAATTTTAGATGCATACCCCTTTCCCATAGCTTTTATAGATGGAAAAAGAGTTGAAACAGTTTTTCCTGTTCCTGTTGGAGCTTGAGCAAAACATTTTTTATTATCTACAATGCTTCTATAAACGTATACCGCAAATTCCCTTTGACCTTTTCTATAGTCTTCAAATGGAAATTTTAAATTATCTATACTTTCATCTCTTTTAGATATATGATTTTGTTCTATATCTATCCATAATTTATACTCATTTATAAGATAAAAAAAATCTTCTTCAAGCTCTTTAACTTCATAATGCGTTCTAATTTTATTCATTTGCTTAGTTTCTAGATTGTAATATGTAAGTTGTACATAAATAGATCCTAAATTATTTAACATACAGTATATATATGCATAGCACTTTGCCTGAGCTAAATGTAGTTGATTTATATTTTTGTTATAGTCATTTACATCCTTTAACGTAGATTTTATTTCATCAACTATAATTTTCCCATCTTCTTTTAGTATTCCATCTGCTCTTCCTTCTACTTTTATGCTTGTTCCTTTATATTCAAATTCATATTTCAAGTGGTACTCTGCCTCATAATTTTCATCATATGAGTTTTGAATCATCTGGTGTGCTAAAGTCCCTTCTATTGGTTTTATAGATGTACTCTTTGTATTATCTATACTCCCATTCCTCATTATAAGTTCAACAAGGTTTCTTATAGATATTTTGATTTCTCTTTCCATATTTTTAGTCCCTCTAAAATTTTTCTATGTTTTATTATATAATAAATTTATATATTTTTCTATTCTCTACCAAATTTTACTTAATACATATTACAGTTTTTAGGAATACTAACTATGTAAATTTATATAGGAGGTGTTCATATGAACGATAGTTATTTAAGAAGAAAAGCTTCTGAGGAAGCAAGATCTATCTATGAAGATTATTTCACTGCATCTAAAACTTTAGATACATTTAATTCAATTCCTGGTATAGAAGTTTATAGTATACCCAAATATCATCATAGCACATGCTGTCGCTGCCTTAATACATTCCCTCATAGTGAAAGCAATTATTTTCCTGAAGAAGGATTTGTTTGCGACAATTGTTTAAACAATCAAACATTGTCTTAATCTCTGATTTTACATTTAATTTATCTTGTTATATAATTAAGTAAATTTGACTTAAGGAGCCAGACATGAATATAACAATATATAATTCTGCTAAAGCAGAACTTGATAAGCTATTACAACAAGAAACTGATAAAAAATATATACGAGTATTTATTAGAACTATAAGTTTCTGATGCGATGCTAGAGTGCATATAACTCTGGATGAGTTACAGGATAACGATGAATTATTTGAAGTTGATGGATATAAATTGATACTAAACAAAAGATTAGCTTCTCAGATTAATAATCTATCTATATCATTTGGAGGTTTATTGAGTCCTAATGAATTTAGTGTAGATTGCGATTTTAATGAATATTATTAAAAAAGAGTGCCATTTGACACTCTTTTAATTATTTAAGTAAACTTTTCATTCCATCTGCAACAAATTCAACAGTTGTTCCAACTATAACTTGTGCACTCGTCTTATTTAATTTTACAACACCTTTTGCTCCAATAGACTTTAATGCTTTATCCTTAATTTTATCAGTATCTAATAATTCCAATCTTAGTCTAGTTGCACAATTGTCTACCTTAGTTATATTTTCTTCTCCACCTAAATACTCTATATATTTTTTAGCTAAATCTAAATCACTAGTTATATCTGTAGCATCATCTTGATCAAATTCATCACAATCTTCTTCTCTACCAGGAGTTGGTAAATTTAATTTTGTAATTAATAAATAAAATACAACAAAGTATATTATAGACATTCCTAACCCAACTAGTAATAACGTAATAGGCTTAGTAGCTAGTCCAAAGTTCATCAAATAGTCAATTGCTCCAGCTGAGAATGTAAATCCATGTAATATTCCTAGACTATCTACTACAAAGAATGATAGTGAAGTTAAAATCGCATGTGCAATCAATAATATTGGTGACAAGAATATAAATAAAAATTCTATAGGTTCAGTAACACCTGTTAAGAAAGATGTAAGTGCTAAAGATAATAACATACCTCCAACAGCTTTTCTTTTTTCTTTTTTAGCTGCAAAGTATATTGCAAGAGCTACAGCTGGCAATCCAAACATCATTATAGGGAAAAATCCTGCCATAAAATGTCCTGCAGTTGGATCTCCCGCAAAGAATCTAGCTATATCTCCAGTTTTCCCATTATAAGTTCCTAATTGGAACCAGAAAAATGAATTTAAAACATGATGTAATCCCATAGGAATTAGTAGTCTATTAAATAATCCAAAAATTGCAGCTCCAAATGCACCCATTCCAACAATAGACATTGAAAAATTTGTTAAAGCGCCTTGAACTGTTGGCCATATCATACCTAAAGGTATTGCAATCACAACAGATATAAGCCCCGACATTATAGGAACAAGTCTTCTTCCTCCAAAGAATGCTAGGAACTCAGGAAGTTTCACTTTTCTAAATTTGTTGTAACATAATCCACCTATTAAACCTGCTAGTATCCCACCTAAAAATGATATATTTAGTGTAGCTACAACATCTTTACTTAAATTCATTATCCAATATTGTTTTGATACATTAGTCAACGTAAAATATGATATAACCCCAGCCAGTGCCGCTGCTCCATTTTGGTCATCTGAAAAACCAACAGCAACTCCTAGCGCAAATAGTAACGGTAAATTATCAAATAAAGCAGATCCTGCTGCTCCAAAGAATGGTAAAATCGTTTGCAAGAACGGTATGCCACCAAGCGCGTTAACAATATCAGGTTGACCTAACCTTAACATTATACCTGCAATAGGCAATGCTGCTATAGGTAACATAAGTGACTTACCTATACGTTGTAAAAATTTAAGCATAAAACAACCTCCTTTTTAATTTTTTTTAAAATATAAATTAATTATACGTTTTATTTTTCCATTTTTCAACAGTTTATATTATTATTAAAAAATACTAATAAAGGATTGAGTTTAATCAATCCTTTATTAGTATTTAATTTCTACAACTCTCTCCTTCAGGATTTAACATATAATCTACGTTTGATATAAATCCAATTTTGTGGTTGTATATGAAGCTAGATCTTATTCCTCCAACTAACTTTCCATCTTGTATTACAGGTGAACCACTCATTCCTCCTATTACTCCACCTCTATATTCTTTTAGTTCTTTATCTTTTACTTTTATTTTAGCTCCATCTTCATATATTTTTGTTATTTCTATTTCATGTAATTTTTTTTCGTTAGTAACAGGCGACTTACAATAAATATATGCTTTACCTTTCTTAGGTTTTGTTACCTCTAAAGCATCCTTATCATTAAATGTACTTTCTTTTAATTTTCCTTTAACTCCATATTCACTGTATTTATTTATATCTCCAATATAATTTAATTTTCCTTCTTTATTTTCTTTTAAATGTGGTTTTAGCCCACCATCATTAAATAAGGTCGCTTTGATTGAGTGGACATATGAAGTCTCAAACACTTGAGTACTAAGTGCTACTTCAGATCCATCTACATTATGACTCAAACCTATAAAGCTTCCATCTTCACTTACTGCAGTTATAGTTCCGCAAAACTGTTGAGTAAAACTCAAATAAATCCCTCTAAAATCCTTACCTGTAAAAACTTGAACGTTCTCTTTTCCTTCTCTTAGAAATCTTACTAAAACTTTCTCATCTTCTGATTTATAAAGATCTGTTAAATCATTCAAATCATATTTTAATTTTTTCTTCATAGAAATTGCTGATAATATAATATCGTTCTTTTTAAAATCCGTATCTTCATTTACAAGCATATCAACCATAGGATATTTTAAATTTAAATTAACAAAAACAACTTCTGCTGATGGCATAAGTTTTCCTACGCTGTTTTGTCCAAAGCATAAGTTAGTTGATAAAAGTATAGCTACAATCATTAATGATAAAATGTTTGTTAGTCTTTTCATAGCGTATCCCTTCTTAAAATTATTTTGATATTTATATTATTTTTCTATAAAATCATGTTTTTTATTATACTTTTATATAATTAGGAATATATTTTATTATTTACTAATATTTAGGTGGTGTTTTATGAATTTTGATAAGAATAAATTGGAAGTTAATTTTATTTTTCCAATGACAAAAACTTATACATTAAAGAATAGGAAATATACGCTTACTCATAGCGATGATACAGGTATATTATATCTAGATATTGCTGATTTTTATAACTATAAAAAAATTAATATAAATTTAAGAGATGAAGTTTTAGGAAGTTGGATTTTTATTGAAAAAAATAAGTACGCATTATTACTCAACATTTGTTTGAAAGGAAATTCTCCATATGAGATTAAAAGAAAATATGAAATTTTTAAATCTCATTTAGACTTAGCAATTAAAGCTATATTATATGGAGATAGATACTTTTTACTTGAAAATAAATTTTTATTAGATTCTAATATAATAGTTAATTTTTCGTCTTCATATTTCATGTACAATTGTTCTGAGTATTACGGTTTAGTAAAAAATTATTTATTAGGAAATTAATACTTTTTTAAAAGAGGCTATTTCATATTTTGCCTCTTTTTATTTTTTTAAAACTTGAATATTATTTTTAAAAAGTTGATTATAAGTATTCAAAAATGAGTTAGATAGTTCATTAACTTTTCCTTCCCAATTCTTGTCAACCTCTTCATCTGGACAGTAACTTACTTGGATTGCATCAACAGATAAACCTTTGTAGTATGCAGCTCCTTCTTTTAAGTAATTTTCGCTTAAGTGCCTGGCTGTTTGAAGTATAGATTCCTGTTGACTTGGAAATAATTTTCCCTCAGAATTATCACTGTATACTTCATATCCTGTTAAGTTATTGTCTTCTACAGCTCTTCTTGAAGTTGCAAATCCACTTTCAAGAGCAACTATACCTGCCATGAAAAAAGCATTTACTCCATACTTTTCCTCAGCTTCTACAAATGTATCAGATAAATGAGTCATGTTTTTAGCTCCTGTAGTATTTTCTAGCACTTCTTTCATTTCACTCTTACTGATATGGCTTATATATGTCACATTATCTCTGTTATAACTAACGTTTAATATTCTAGCTTCCTCATCCTTGATTTTATTTTCTTGTTTAGTTTTGTATTCATTTTTGCTGACTAGGCTTTTAACTCCGCTTTCTTGTATCTTTTCATTTATTTTATTTGAATTTTCTTTCTTTATTAATTTTTGTTGTGATGATAAATCACAGCCTATAAGCATAGATGATAAACATACTAAAACTATTAGTTTTTTCCATAATTTCATATTTATTTATCTCCTTATTAAAATTTAAATATTTATCCTTAAAATTCAATATTTATATCCAACTTCCTCTTCGCAAGTTATATC
>NZ_LBBT01000364.1 GCF_001006285.1 Paraclostridium benzoelyticum | reverse complement strand
AATTTTATAAACAATTTCAAACTTATAGATAAAGTCTAGATTAGGTAGGTGCTAATATATGGAACAAATAATATATAGCTTACAAGAATATAAATTATTAGTGGCTGCAGTAGGATTTATAATAATAATAATAGAAACTTTTATACCGGCATTACCACTTGTTGCTATAGTAGGAGCTAATGCGTTTGTTTTAGGAATAGGACTTGGATTTTCGGTATCTTGGATTGGATCGGTTATAGGATCAATAGTTTTATTTTTGATTTGTAGAAAATTTTCAGATTCTAAGTTTATAAAAAGAATAAACAACGAAAAAATAGATAAATTTAATAAGTGGGTAAAAAGACAGGGGTTTAGCATGATGTTTATAGTTTATTTATGCCCCTTTATACCTGATTTTTTAATAACTATAACTGCTGGAATATCAAAGATGAAATTGAGTAATTTTGTACCAGGAATGGTACTGGGGAAATTTATTATGTTTTTAGTTATAAGTTACATAGGAAATGATATAAAAACTTTTATAACAGATCCTTTAAAAGTTACATCATTAATAATATTGGTTTTGGTGTTTTGGGTTTTAGGAAATAAAGTGAACAGAAGAATCAATAGCATAAAATAAGACTATACAAAAGTATAGTCTATTTTTTATTTGATAAACAATTCGGACATAAGTCAGATTTGAAATTTTTTACGTTCGTATTTTGTTCAAAGTAAGTAGAGTATGATAAACCGTTTAATTTGCATCCGCACTCTATACATCTATTATCTCTTTTAAGTATTAATTGTTCTTGTGTAAGCTTCATTATAATGCCTCCTAATAAAATTTAAAAAATAAAGTTTTGTTTTGAAAAAATTTAAAAAATAATAAAATTAGCATGTGTAAAATCGGTATACTATATTATATTAAAGTTAATTAAAAATGAGACAGGTTTAGACAAAGTCTTAAAAAAGATAAGTTTATTTATAAAATAAGGAAAGGAATAAAATTGAATTTTACATTTTACATTAAAAATTAACTTTGAATTCAATTTATAAAAATTATTTTAAACTTTAATATT
>NZ_LBBT01000363.1 GCF_001006285.1 Paraclostridium benzoelyticum | reverse complement strand
AATTTAATTATGTTTTAAAAATTATATTTATATTATCATCAGTTTCAGCTTTTAAAATTTTAGCATTAACGCCATAAACTTCCTTTATAAGTTCTGTAGTTAAAACCTGTTTTGGCGTTCCATAAGCCCTAATTTTTCCATCTTTTAATACATATATTTTATCGCAATACATAGCTGCAATATTTAAGTCATGAATAGCTGCTATAACTTCTATATCTAAGTCTTTAACAATACCCATTAATTGTAACTGATATTTAATATCTAAATGGTTAGTTGGTTCATCAAGTATTAAACACTTTGTATCTTGAGCTAAAGCCCTTGCTAATATAACTCTTTGTTGCTCTCCTCCAGATAAAGTATTAAAGTTTCTATTAATTAAATGCCTTATATTTACTTTATCTATGGCATTATATACAATTTCATAATCTTCCTTTGTATCTCTGTCCATAATTTTTTTATAAGGGCTTCTCCCCATAAGTACCATATCTAATACCGAAAAATCAAAGTTATTATGATTATGTTGAGCTACAACTCCAATTTTTTTAGCACTGTCTTTAGTTGGTATATTTTTAATATTAGTGTCATCTAGGTATATTACACCGTTACTTGGGGTTAAGTTTCTATATACACACTTTAAAAGAGTCGATTTTCCACTTCCATTAGGCCCTATAATCCCTACAAACTCTTTATTGTTAACATCAATATCTATACCTTTTAATATTTTATTTTCATTTATAGAAAGTTCTAATTTTTTAGTTTCTATTCTCATTAATTAGTACCTCCAAACCCATAACTTCTTCTTATCATTAGATAAACAAAGCAAGGAGCTCCTATCATAGATATAAGTATTCCAATAGGAAGTTCTGCATTTTTTATTATTATTCGAGACAATACATCCGACCATATTAAAAATATAGCTCCTAAAAGTGCAGATATTGGAATTATTTTTTTATGGTCAGTCCCAAATAATCCTCTAACAATGTGTGGTATTATAAGTCCAACAAATCCAATCATCCCAGATGAATAAACTACTAATCCTACTAGGAGAGAAGTTACAACTAAGTATACTTGTCTATACCTATGTAAATCAGTTCCTAATGTTATAGCTACGTCATCCCCCAACAACATTAAATTTAATATCCTATATTGACTTAAAAAGAATATAGTCCCTATTAAAATCAATGGAAGTATAAATACTATTTCTTCCCATTTAGCTCCAGCTAAACTTCCCATAAGCCAGAATGTTATATTTTTCATTCCTTCTGCATCATTTTTTATATAAACTATAAAACTTGAAAATGCACTACAAACAGAACTCAAAGCCATCCCCGCTAATAATAGTTTTGTAGAGTTAGATCTTGATCCTGTGTTTGAAATCATTAAAACTAACATCGAAACTAAAAATGCACCAAAGAATGCAAATATCCCTATTGAGTTTTGTCCTAATAATGTTGTAAAACCTAGCATTATAGCTATTGTAGCACCTAGGGATGCTCCAGATGATACACCAAGTATATAAGGGTCTGCTAGAGGATTTTTTACTATAGCTTGCATTACAACTCCACATACAGACAGTCCTATTCCTACACATAAAGCTAAAATTATTCTAGGTAGCCTAATAAACCACACTACATCATGGATAGCTCCATTAGATAAAGTATTTTCATTTCCTATACTAAATAGTTTATACCCTATTATTTGATATACTTGCTTTATGCTGATGTCACTTGAACCTATTGTTACAGCAAATAAAATAGACAAAATTAAAGCAATAATAAGACCCATAATAACTAATATATATAAAGGCTTTGTTTTCACAAAGCCCTTCTCTTCATTATTTTCATATTTTCTTAAGCTTTTCATTGATTGCATATGTCCATGTCCCTCTTTCTACTTACTTGGATAAAGTCCATTTGCAAAAGTTTCTATTCCATCTATAGTTCTTACTCCACTACAATACATTTGTCCTAGTTCTATTGGATAAACTCTATTATTTTTAACTGCATTTAAACTTTGTAATGCTTTGTCATTCATAACTAAGTTTTTAGTTTCTTCAGCCTTTTTACTATCATCATCTCTATTCATATATACTACAAATATACTGTCTGGATTTAATTTTACTAAATCTTCTTTACTTAGTGAGTTGCCATCTTCATTTAATAATTTTGCACCTAGTTTAGTTACCATATCTCCACCTAAAGTGCTTTTCCCATATCCACTAATTTTATCATCTAAAAATTCAACTATTAAAGTAGTTTGTTGCTTTTTGCCTTTTTCAGACTCTACAACTTCATTTACTTTTTTATTTATATTATCAACTATCTTTTTAGCTTTATCTTCAACGTTAAATATTTTACCTATATTTAATATATCTTCACATTCATTTTTAATAGTCTTATGCTCTACTGCTCCACTATTTAATGCCATGTATGTATTTGTACCTTTGTCTTGCCAAAAGTCTACTGTTCCTAAAGTTTTATCTGTAAACAAAGAATCCCATCCCACTATAAGGTCTGGTTGTAACATCATAGTATTTTCTTTAGAAGGTGTAAATTCATCTAAATACTTAACCTTTTTAAAGGCTTCTTGATATTCATCTTTAACCTTATGATCTAACCCGGCTGCAGCAACTATATTATCTTCTAACCCTAGTGCTAGCATAGTTTCTATAGAGTCTTGATAAACTGCCAGCGCCTTTTTAGGTTTTTCTTTTATAGTAACCTTTATTTCTTCTTTGTTACTATTATGCGTAGTAATAGTTACTGGATAGTAATCATCCTTTGTTTCATTTGTTTTTTCTACCTTTATTGTAGTAGTGTCTTCAGTTTTAATTTGAGTTTTACTGCACCCTACAAAGCTTAGCCCTATAACTAAGCTAAGCAAACTTAATTTGATTTTTTTTGATATTTTCATTTTGTCTCTCCCTCCGAAAGTTGGTTTTATCTAGGCAGGTCTCCTGACTTATACATCATCCTAATCTTTACCTTCCCAAAGAAATTCTTCAGTGGCTAAAAAAAGACTCGTCCGTAATTACAGTAGCGGGGGCTGTTGATGATTTCCACATCATTCCCTATTAATTAATAAAAACCTAGTATTTATATTTATAATTATAATGTTATCATAATTCT
>NZ_LBBT01000362.1 GCF_001006285.1 Paraclostridium benzoelyticum | reverse complement strand
GAGTTTTAACTTTGAATTATAAAAATTAAATTTAAGTTTTATAATGAAATTAATATTTATTTTATATAGTTATACATAGAATTCAGTAAAATCAAAGCTTACAGCTAGTAATTATTTAGTAATGAAATAGTAAGTATATTGCTTACAAAATAATAATTAATAATATAGAAAGGTTTTTATTTTCATATATTTTATTAATTAATTCAATGTTAACCTCAAAATGTACAATGTTAGTCCATATCTATTGATTAAAAATCTTTTAAATGTATTAATGGTAATATATTCATTTTTAATAAGATGATAAAGTTTTAAATTAAAAGGAGAAATATTTATGGAAAGAATTTCAAGGACCTTGGGCCTATTATTTGGATTATTAATAACTAACTTTATTAGTTCAGTTGTTATTATGGTATTTGCAAATATTTTATTTGAAGATTTTAATCAATACAATTTTACCATAGTTTTTTTAGCAGACCTAATTACATTAATTATTGTATATAAGTTTTATAGAACAAGAATAAATATTATTATATATCGATATAAAATAAAAAAAATCGATTTTAAAGACATGATGTATATTATTTTATTTGGGATTGCATTGAGTATTGTTATGTCAATACTAATAAATTTTTTAGCTGAATTATTCCCGAGTTATGAAAAAGTAAGTAATAACATAACATCGCAAACAAATTCGATTCTAAATATAATTTGCATGATAGCTCTGATTCCTATATATGAAGAAATAATATTTAGAGGGGTTATATTTAATCACTTAAAAGAAAATTATAAAATAGGAACTGCTATAGTGGGACAAGCATTATTATTTGCAATAGCACATGGAAATATCGTTCAAGGTATATATGCTTTTATATTAGGTATAGTGCTTGCTTTAATGTATATGTACTTTAACTCTATCTACGCAAATATAATGTTACATATGATTTTTAATTTGTTTGGAGGATTAATAAACTCAAAGATATTTAGTCAAAATGAATTTATGTATTATATCTTGGCTACAATTTGTTTTACATTTTTAATAATTGCATCTTATAAAATGATTTTAGATTATAGGAGAAATTACAGAAAGTGGAGTTTATTTGGAGTAAAATAATAGTTATAATAAATTTGATAAAAACATAGTTAAAATTTAGTTAATACTAATATAAAACTAATAAA
>NZ_LBBT01000038.1 GCF_001006285.1 Paraclostridium benzoelyticum | reverse complement strand
AAAAATTTATATTCTATTAATACATTTCAAGAGAATAATTTTTCCTAAAACTAAAAAAGTTAACTCACTTTTTATGAGTTAACTTCTACCTTTGACTGCATTTTTCTTTCCATTTTTCTAATTTTTTATTGTATATTTTTTTTATAAGTTCAACATCTACTTCATTTTCATAATTTTGACTTATTATTGAACTTGCAACTATAATAACATCTAAACATTCTTCAGTTATATCATGCTTTGACTTATCTTTATATCCACATCCACATGCATTTATACTGCTAAGTATAGCTTGTGCTACTTCTCCTGTTTCTTCTGTTAATTTTAAAGCTCTTTGTTCTATCGTTTTTTTATCTATTTCTGTTAGTTTTTGAATTTCTTCGAAATTAACTAATGTTTTGTTATTCATTTTTATACCTCTTTTCTTTAATTGCACACCATATTTAGTATAGCATAAGTCTTAGATATAAGAAGATATACACTTTTTACTCCACAAGCAAAGTTCAGCTTTAAATGTCGCTAACCCATGTATATCCTCTTATATCTTTTTCTCAAACTTTAATATATATTCGATAAAATTTTAATGTTAAATATTATTAACAAAATCAGTAAAGTACTTAGTTTTATTGGTTTAGTATTAAATTTGTGTTAATATATATATATGTAGTTAATTGAGAATTCAATTGACTACCTCGTGTTTTTACTTCCTACGATTTTCGTAAATTTAAAGGGGGTTGTAATCAGCAATGGATCGGTTGAGAAGAAGTTATAATATGGTTATGTTCTTATTATTAGGACTAATCTGTGGTATATCTGCTAATTTACTAGATAAACCTGTATTAACTCCTGTGCTTTATATAGGTTGTGCATTATGCGGACTTATATTTTCAGGGTTAGTATTCTCTCCAATGAAAAAAGGACTTGAAAGTTAAAACTTAAATAAAAAAGAGCTATTTTATATAGCTCTTTTTTTCATGTTATTTTACATTTTCTACATTATAATCAGTATCTAGCTTTGACTTATATCCATTTACTAGTGAGTCTAATGCTTGCTTTATTTCATATTCACTTGGTAATATTACATACCTTCTCGCATCTAATATAAATTTACTTTCTTTGTTAACTATATTCACACTAGAAATTTTCTTATTTACACTACCTTTCATATCTAAAAGTAATTTAGAAAATTCACCTTTGGTTATATTCTTTAAAATTATGTAAATTTCTTTTTCTGTTAATAAATTATCTCTTGAAACTCTTTCAACTTCTTCATTGAACATTTCCATAACTTCTTGATTAGTATTTTTTATGTATTTATCAAGTATTAATTTTGATAATCTAGCTGTTGCAAGTCCTCCTGCACCTATTCCTACTATGTTTAACAGTATGTATATATAAGAATTACTTAATAATTTCCCAAAGTTAGTAATAAGAGCCAATATGAAGAAGGCTAATGTACCTCCTAAAACTCCTAATATTAATTTCATATTGTTAATCTTTTGATAATTTTTTTCATCTTCTAAATAAAAATCATCTTCTATTGTGTGATTTCTATATTTATACAAATCTATATCAAATGAATTGTTCGTAGATTGTAGACTATTTGCAAATCTACAGTATTCACTTTTATCCACAGTATTATCTAATTTTATACTTTCAATAAATTTATCTCCATAAATTTTTATACTTCTCAAAATAGATTTGATAAGCGCTTCATTTTTTGAATCTCCATTCCATATAGATAGTGCATACTCTATACACCCTGACATACCTAGTATATGTTCTGTCTCCACACTTCCATCAATTTCAAAAAACTCAACTCCTCTTACTCTACCTTCGTTAGCTATAATTTTAGCTTGATTGTATGTAAAAGCTCCTCTTTTTAATATTTCTTTTGGCTCTAATGTTGCATGCGTCATACCTTCTTTTATTCTATCTTCAAAATCCGCTATAGCTTCTTCATATTTATCTAGAGGTATTTCAATACTCATAGGTGATCCATCTTCGTTTACAAATCTTAGCTCACCATAATTCAAACATGCATCAACACATCGTTCGCCACTGCTACTATATTTACTTTTTAGTATCTTTGTCATATATAATTTTCACCCTTTACAAATGAACTTTGTTATCTATGGTTGTTATTTATCTATTGTGTCTACTATAATAAGTCCTTTTTTATTTTTTATAAGCCCTGGCTTACACTCATAAACATTATATCCATTTACGCTAAGTAGTGCAACTCCATTAGCTTTATTGTCTAGTTTCAAAACATCTCCTACATTTAAATTAATAAGGTCTCTTACAGATATGTTTGTATTTCCTAATGTTGCAGTCATATCAGCCTTTACACTACAAATGTTTTGATATATAGCATTGGTAAATTCATATTGACCTTCTATATCTCTAGTTTTTAGAAGTTTTTTTGTTTCTAATTGTTCAAGTACTGGCTCCATGCAACAATAAGGATTGCAAAAATGCATCTTTCCAATTTTTTCGTTCCCGTTATACATAGTCATTTGTGCAATAAGTACAGACTCACTTACTGAAAACTTATTACTGGATTCAATATTGGTATAAATATTTGAAACTTCCCGTTTATTACATCCATCTACTATGTGTAATCTCTTTATGAAAGTTTCAGCAATATTCAAAATTAGATGCTTATCAATTTCAGTTAATTCTCTATTTTTATTTTTAAAGCTTCCATCTCCACCTAACATTAAATCTATAAGTGTAAGAGCTACTGTTTTATCCATTTGATATATAAGTCCCTTTACTAAGGGTAATATGTCATGTTCTATTATTATCGAGTCATATTCAATCGATTTCATAAATTCTTCAAAATTAGTTTGCCTTATTTTTTTAAGTTCAGAATTTATACTTTTCTGTTTTAAATCATATGCTATATTTAAATTCATGTACTTGCAAAAGTCTTCGGCTATAAGTGATAAAAATCTCATATTATCAGCAGAATATCTTTGAGGTTTTTTAAAATCATAATCTCTGATTGTAATTTCCATTTTATATGCCTCCGGTGCTATCTACTTTGAAGATTGTTTACCATTGACCACATATCGTCTCCTACCTGTATACCCTTGCTGTTATACTGAAATGACCTTTGAGCCATGATTAAATTTACCATTTCATCTTGCATATTTACATTTGACATTTCTACATATCCTTGTAATATGCTTTTATTTTGTACAGTTTCAACATTGGTTGGTTTTGCAGTAAACAAGTTATCTCCTACTGATACAAAATCAGCATCCCCTTTAGGTTGATATAAATTAATAACTCCAACTTTGTTATTATCTAGGTATATTTCCCCATTTTTATTTATACTTAAATCTCCATTTTTTAGATTAATATTTTTACCATTACCATTTAATGGTTGTATATCTAGTATATTACCCTTATCATCTACTAATTTACCAGTTGAGTCTAAATTAAATTCCCCATTTCTAGTGTATGCATAGCTTCCATCTGATTTCATCACTCTAAAAAAGCCATCTCCATCTATTGCTAAATTAGTATTTATTTTAGTTTCTTTAATTGCACCTTGTTCATAGTTTCTAGTTGCTTGAGATATTCTACTTCCAGTACCTGTTCTAACACTTGTAGAGTTAGTTGGGTATGAATTTTTATGTAATGATTCTTGATATAAATCTAAAAAATTAGCATCTAATTTTTTATATCCTACAGTCTGAACATTTGTTATATTATTTGAAATTAAATCTATATTAGATTGACTTGATAACATCCCAGACTTACTATTATGCATTATATTATACATATTTTATACCTACCTTACGCTTCCGATTTCATTAGCTATTTGTCTTAATGTTGAATCTATAGTTTGTATAACTTTTTGATTAGCTTCAAACTCTTTTACGGTTTCCATCATTTCTGTTACTGAGCTTATGTAATCTACGTTTGATCCTTCTACATAACCTTGCTTTATAGAATAATTATTTGAGTTTACAGGGTTATTTCCTGAATATAAGTTATCTCCAACTTTTTTAAGGTTTTTGTAATCATTAAAATCTACAATAGAAAACTTATACCTAGCTCCACCTTCCACAAGTATCTCATTTGAAGGTGTAGCTGTAATTTTACCATTGCCCACATATATAGGTTCATTAGCTCCACTTGCCTGATTCAATCCCATAACATTATGACCGCCATTAGTTACAAGATATCCTTGTGAATTAACCTTAAATGATCCATCTCTAGAATAAAACGTATTACCACCAGAGTCTCTTATCTGAAAAAATCCACTTCCATCTATTGCAAAATCGGAATTATTTTCAGTTGATAGAAAAGTCCCTTGTTTAAAATTTGTATTAACTTCATCTATTCTAGCTCCAAAACTTACTCCACCTAAAATTTGCTGATATGCTTTTCCATTTTTATAGTTATCATTATTGGATAAAGTCATTTCTTCAAAACTTTTAGATATTAACTTATCTTCTTTATATCCGTTTGTTTTTAAATTTGCTACATTATTTGTTATTATACTTTGTCTCGATTGTAAGTTTATCATCGAAGATACAGATGCATATAGTCCTCTTATCATATTTCCTCCTAATCCAGGTATTTTAGTTTTTTCATAATACCTCTTAAATTTGAAATAGCTTTTTTACTTAACTGTGAAACTCTAGACTCTGTAACGCCTAATATTTCTCCAATTTCTTTAAGTGTCAACTCTTCGTAATAATAAAGTGATAGTACAAGTCTATCTTTTTCTTTTAACAAATCTAAAGCCTTAGCAACTGTTTCTATTAACTCTTCTTTTTCTATTGATGCTTCTACATTTATAGACTCGTCTTTTATTATATCTATAAGTTTTAAATCATTTTCATTATCTAAAACCATATTATCAAGAGAACTTGTACTTAAATTTAAAGTGCTTTTTCTTATTTTATGAACTTCGTCATTCGATATTTCCATAAAGTCAGCTATTTCATTTACTGTAGGCTCTCTAAAATGTTTATGTTGTAAATTTTCTATACAATTTTTATATGACCTTACTTTACTTATACATCCTCTAGATACTGGTGATTGCTTTCTAATTTCATCGATTATATAAGATGTTATTCTTATAGAAGCATATGTTGAAAATTTAACACCTTTTCCTTCATCAAACTTATCACTTGCATCTAATAATCCCATAACCCCATAACTTACTAAGTCTTCGTATTCCATTCCTATTTTATTTGTATAGTACTTAGAAGCTATGCTTCTAACAATAGGCATATTTTGATTTATAAGATCTTCTTTACTAATCATAATGTCAACAACTCCAATCACTATATATTAATTACCCCTTGAGATTTTATTTGTACATCATTAGGTATTTCATTTAATGACAATATAGTTAAATTAGTAAACACCATTTCAACTAATTTTCTAAATGGTGCTCTTATCTTAGGAGAAACTAATACTATTGGTCTATTATTATTAAAATTCATAGACTCTATAGTCGACTGTATTCCTTTGAAAATCTTATTAGTGGTTTCTGGATCTATAGCTGGATATGTTCCATTTACAGATCTTTGTAAACTATTAGCTACTAAATTTTCAATTTCCATAGATAGTGTTGTAACCACTATCGAATTGTTTTCATCTATTAATTCAAGACATATACTTCTACTCATAGCCATTCTTACATATTCGGTAAGTAGCTCTAAATCTTTAGTATTTCTTGCATTATCTGCTAAAGTTTCTAGTATAGTGACTCTATCTTTTATAGATACCTTTTCTTTTAATAGATTTTGGAATACTTTTTGAACTTCTCCTAATGTCATTAAATCTGGTATTAATTCTTCTACAACTGCACTGTATTTTTCTCTTGTAGCATCTATTATCGCCTTTACTTCTTGACGTCCCATAAGTTCATGAGATTTAGATTTTATAGTCTCAAGTAAGTGAGTTACTAATATAGTTGTAGGGTCTACAACAGTAAATCCGTATAATTCTGCCTCTTCTGCTTTGTCTTTTTCTATCCATAAGGCATCTAACCCAAATGTAGGTTCTTTAGTTGATATACCATCTAAATCCACATCCATACCCATTGGGTTCATGCATAAAAGCATATTTGGCATAAGTTCATATGTGGTTACCGGTATACCTTTTATCTTTATAGTGTATTGATTTGGATTTAACTGAAGGTTATCTCTTATCCTTATTGGGTGAACTATTATTCCCATATCAATTGCACACTGTCTTCTAACAGATACAATCCTTTGTAATAAATCTCCACCGCTACTTTCATCAGCTAGAGGAATTATTCCATATCCAATTTCTATCTCTATAGGTTCTACATTTAAAAGAGATGAAACATCTTCTGCATTTTCTAGACTTTCCTCAGCTGTTGGTGCAGCTTCAACTTCATACAATGCTTCTTCTTCAGCTTCTTTTTCTTCTTTTTTAAGTGTGTATCCTATAAATATAGCTCCTGCACCTAGAGTGAAAAATGATAATTTAGGTAACCCAGGCAATAATCCTAGTAATACTAAAACTATACCTGCCATAATTACCGCTTTAGGAATTGATATTAACTGTTTTCCTAATTGAGTACTAAAGTTTTCATCGCCATTAACTTTAGTTACTAATATACCTGCAGAAGTTGAAATAATTAATGCAGGAACCTGACTTACTAGTCCATCTCCTATTGTAAGCCTTGTATAAGTTTGAATAGATTCCATAAAATCCATATTAAGCATTACAACCCCAATAACTATCCCCGCAAGTATATTTATTGTAGTTATGATTATACCTGCAATTGCATCACCTTTTACAAACTTAGATGCACCATCCATAGACCCATAAAACTCAGCTTCTTGTTGTAATTCTGTTCTTCTTTTTCGAGCTGTCTTTTCATCTATAGCTCCTGCATTTAAATCTGCATCTATACTCATCTGCTTACCTGGCATTGCATCTAATGTAAATCTTGCTGATACTTCAGATACTCTACTCGAACCATTTGTTATAACAACAAATTGTATTATTACAATTATTAAAAATATGATTATACCAACTACGTAATTTCCTCCAACAACAAAACTTCCAAAAGACTCTATAACATTTCCTGCATAACCTTGCCCTAATATAAGTCTTGTAGATGATATATTAAGACCTAGCCTAAATAAAGTTGTCACTAGAAGTATCGTTGGAAATATTGATAATTCTAATATACTAGTTGAAAATATCGTCATTAGTAATATAAGCACTGACAAACCTATATTTATAGCTAGCATTATATCTAATAAAAACGGTGGTAGTGGAATTATTATCATAAGTATAATTCCTATTATCCCAAATCCAACTAATATATCAGTTCTTTTTTTAAGTCCTAATTTTTCCATTTAAAACCTCTTTTTACATTTTTTTATATCTATTTTTTATTTTATAAACTGCAACCAATACCTCTGCTACTTCTTGATACATCTTTTCAGGTATCTCTTGTTCAATCTCTACTTCTTTATAAATAAGTCTTGCTAATGGCTTATTTTCTATAATAGGTATATCATGCTCTTTTGCTATTTCTCTTATTTTAAAGGCTATTAAATCTGCTCCTTTTGCTACAACTATTGGTGCAGAATCTGCTCCTTTTTCATACTTTATAGCTATAGATATATGAGTAGGATTTGTTACAATTACACTAGCTGATGGTACAGATTCCATCATTCTTCTTGATGCTATTTCTCTTTGTTTTTGCTTTATCTTTCCTTTTATTTCTGGATTACCTTCCATTTGCTTGTACTCTTCTTTTACCTCTTGTTTTGTCATTTTAAGATCTTTTTTATATACATACTTTTGGTATGCATAATCTAGAGTAGATACAACTACTAAAACTAAAAGTATGTTCTGTATTAAATCTCTAATTAACTCAACTATAGTTTTCATTAAATATGGTAGATAAATATCTCCAGTTTTCATTATTCCCATGAAGTTTTTCTCCATAAATGAATATCCTACTTTAAAAAGAACAGTTACAATTATTACACTTTTTATTAAATTTCCTAATGCTTTCTTAGAGAACATATTTTTAAATCCACTTATTGGATTTAATTTTGATAGCTTTGGCTTTAATGGATCTGTTGTCATTAAAAATCCACTTTGCATAAGGTTTCCTATTGATGAAAAAAGTATGATAATCATGCCAATGGGTATTATGATTTTCATAAACCCCATCAAAAGAATCATAAGTAAATCTTTTACCAATACTATTGAAAACTCATTTGTAAAGCCAGTATTTAAATATTGAACTATATAACTTTGTAGCTCCCCAATTATAAAATCAGACATAGCGTAAATTATCATAAGGACACCTAAAAGTGTTACCGTCGTTACAACTTCTTTACTTTTTGCTATATTACCACTTTTTCTAGCATCTTTTATTTTTTTACCAGAAGGCTCTTCTGTTTTATCATCAGTTGAAAGGAAAAAACCTAATGGTGCCATAGATGTTACGTGCATTTTGCTAGTGGCTTTAAAAGTTCCATCTAAAATATCAGTCATATTAATCAATAAATTATGTAATTCATTTAATAGAAATGGTAATGAAACTACAAAGAACATTATTCCAACAATTATCTTTAAAGGCATTCCTATTACCATTACATTTAATTGTGGTACACTTCTTGAAATTAATCCCATTATAAAGTCGGTTATTATAAGTGCTAATATTATCGGAACTGCTATCTTGAATCCGATTATAAAACACTGAATAAATATATTTACAACATATGTGTAGTTATCTTTTAATATATAACTTCCCACCTCTATAAGTTTAAAACTTTGACTTATACCTTTTATAAGCTCATGATGACCATTTATACTAAAAAATACCATTATTCCAATCCAATAAATTATATTCTCAATTAGTGTGTTACTCTCATGACTACTTGGATCGTAAATATTTATCATCGATAATCCAAGTTGTTGATCTATTAAGCTTCCAGCGATCTTTAAACTGTTTATACATATACTTGTTATATAACCTAAAACTAATCCTGTTATAGTTTCCATTACTCCAATATTGACTAGTTCATATACATTTTTAACCTCTACATGAACATTTATTGTAGAAGTAATTATTACCGACATAAATAGTGTGAAAGTAACTTTAAATACATTTGGCGTTCCACTCGGGAAAATGATACTTATGCATGAAAAAAATGCAATCAATCTAAAAAATACAAATATCAATTTTTAAAATTATCCTTTTATATTTGCAACCATATTCATAATTTTATTTGTAAATTGAATAAGCTCATTTAACATCCAAGCTCCACCGATTGCCAATGTAAGTGCTACAACTATTAACTTTGGTATAAAAGATAATGTTTGTTCTTGGATTTGAGTGGTTGCCTGGAATATACTTATTAGTAAACCTACCAATAAAGATAATATTAAAATAGGCCCTGCTATTAACATTCCTGTATATAAAGTTTCTTTTACTATGCTGACTACTACACTTTCACTCATTTTATTACGCTCCTCAATTATTGAAAACTTAGCAATAAAGATTTTATTAATAAATTCCATCCATCTACCATAATAAATAGTAACAATTTAAATGGCAGCGAAATCATAACAGGTGGCAGCATAAACATACCCATAGACATAAGTACACTTGATACTACTAAATCTATTAACAAGAATGGTAAATAAATTAAAAATCCTATTTGGAAAGCTGTTTTTAATTCACTAATAGAAAATGCTGGTATTAATACATACAAGGGTATATTTTCTCTAGTTAAATTTTTTTCATTTAAATCTGAGTTTTCAACAAATAGTTTTATATCTTCTTGTCTAGTCTGTTTTAATAAGAATTTTCTTATAGGTTTTTCTGCTTTTTCTACAGCTTCTTCAAACTTAATTTCATGGCTCATATAGGGTTTTAATGCTTGCTCATTTATTTGTTTCACGGTAGGAGCCATAATAAACATAGTCAAACATATTGCAAGTCCAACTAACACCTGATTAGGTATTGTTTGCTGAGCACCTAGTGCAGACTTTATAAAAGAAAATGTTATTATAATTCTTACAAAACTTGTCATCATAAAGACTATTGCACCTAAAAACATTAAACCGGTTAAAACTATAAACATTTTCATTAAAGGAGTATAATCGCTTAAATATGGTGTTATATCACTTAGTGTTTGCATCTTTCTTCTCCTTTAGCTTACCTATTAAATTTATAGGGCTTTGTATATCTTTTTTTAAGTTTAATTTTTTAAACTTTAATTTATCGCCTTTTAATACATTGTTCTTTTGTCTTTTATCTTCTATCTCTTTTACGTCTTCTGGAGTTAAGTCTTTTATTCTTTCTATATTATTATTTGAGACTAACAACACACATCCATCTTCTCCTGTTTTTAAAACAACTAAATATGTATCTTTATTAATCCCAACTTTTTCTAAAATTTTTGTATATTTATACATTCCAACATTTTGTAAGTTAATTCCATTCATTTTATAAGCAATAGCAATTACTCCAATCATCAGAATTATAAATGCACTTAAGTTTACTAAGTATCTCAATGTTTCATACATAATAAGTTATCTTACTCCTTCGTGTCTTGACTTTGTTGCTGTTCTTGATTTTCTTCTTTCTTAACTTTTTCTTTTTTATCTATTATCAAAATATCTACTCTTCTATTTGTCGATCTGTTTTCTGGAGTATCGTTAGCTACTAAAGGTCTAAACTCTGCATATCCTTTTACTGCAAACCTAGTTGGTGGAACCTCTTTAGTCTCAACAAAGTATCTTACAACACTTACAGCTCTAGCTGTTGAAAGTTCCCAGTTTGATACATATTCTGAGTTATGTATAGGAATATTGTCTGTGTGCCCTTCTACTAAAACATCATTATCCATGTCTTTAACTAGTTTAGTTATAGTGTCTAATGCTTTTATACTTGTTTCTTTTAAGTCTGCTCTACCAGAGTCATATAGTATATTCTCATCTAGTTGAAGTACTATACCTCTGTCCTCTTCTCTTACTTTTACCGAGTCTTGAAGATTATTATCTTGTACTGCTTTATTAACTTTTTTTGCAAGGTCCTCTTTTTCTAAATTTGGTTTATCTACTCCCACTTTTAAATCTTCTATATTTTCAAGCTTTTCTATAGATGTGCTACCACCTAAAGAACTTTGTAAAGCTTTTGATAATTTACTTAACTTTTGACTATCTACTGCCGATATTGAATATAGTAGGATAAAGAAAGTAAGAAGTAGAGTTATTGTATCAGCATATGTGTCCATCCAAGACCCAGTTTCTACATCATCGCCTTTTCCTCTTCTTCTAGCTCTACGCGACATTTACTGCTTCACCTTCTATCGTTCCTCTAGTGTAATAAGATTTCTTCTCTTTTGGAGTTAAGAAGTTTACTAATTTTTCTTCAATAACTCTAGTGCTATCCCCATTTTGAATACTCATAATTCCACAAATCATCATATCCATACGTTCACATTCTTTTTCACCTTTTATTTGAATATTAAATCCAATTGGATTTAATAATGCATTTGCCATTAATGCTCCATAAAATGTAGTTATAAGAGCTGCTGCCATACCACTTGCAATTGTAGATGGACTTCCCATGTCTGAAAGCATCTGAATTAATCCTATTAATGTACCAACCATACCAAATGCAGGTGCATAAGATCCCCAGATTTTAAATATTTTTGATCCTGTACTGTATTTGCTTTCTACTTCATCTATTTCTATTTCTAATATTTCTTTAATATCTTCCATATCAATTCCATCTATAGCTAACTCTAAGCCTTTTCTTAAAAAAGCATCTTCTATTTCAGATACCTCTTGCTCTACGGCTAAAGGTCCGTCTTTTCTAACTTTTCTAGCTAATTCCTTAAATTGATCTACTAGATCAACTTTATTTATATTGCCTGATCGTAATGTTTCTTTAGTTATTTTTAATCCCGTTTTTAAATCTTCCATGGAAAATGTTGTAAGTACAGCTGCAAAAGATCCTCCAACTGTAATTGCTAAGGATGGCACATTTATAAATGCGCCAATCCCTGTTTTTCCTATTGCTATACCATATGCAACAAATCCAATAGCTAAGACAAGACCTACGGGAGTTAACATATCATTTTTTTTCATATTGCCCTCCTACTATCTTTTTAAGTTTATTATTTCCTGTAAAAGTTCATCACTTGTCGTTATAACTTTACTTGCTGCTTGGAATGCTCTTGTTGTTACTATCATTTCTGTGAATTCCTCTGATAAATCAACATTTGACATTTCTATAGCCCCTTGATTTATCTGCCCATATTTTACTCCGTACATAGCATTTCCTGAGTTAGCAGTTTCTCCATAAAGGTTTCCACTTAAAGATTCTAAACCTTCTGGATTTTGGAATACTGCTATTTTTAATGTTTGAGCATTTTCAACCTTTGTTCCATCTGCTAGTAGATATGAAACTTTACCTTCTTTTGATATATTAAAAGATAATACTTTTTGCATTTCTCCATCTGGATTAGGTTGTTCTTTTGGTATTTCTATTGGTTTTCCATCTGTATTTAAAACTTTATATCCATCAGCTGTTACTAAGTTTCCATTGGCATCTAATGTAAAAGATCCATCTCTTGTGTAAGCTTCTTGATTAGGTCCTACACTTACAACAAAGAACCCATCCCCATCTATAGCTAAATCTGTTGGTCTTCCTGTTGGTTGTATATTTCCTTGTACCATATTTCTAAATATTCCACTTACCTTCGTTCCAATACCTATTTGACCTGGGTTAACCCCTCCTATTACATTAGGATCTCCAGCCGCTCCCCCAGGAACACTTGAATATATTACCGTTTGATTTAATGCATCTGAAAATCTTGTAGTTGATTTTTTAAAAGCTGTTGTTCCAACATTTGCAACATTATTACCAACAACGTCCATTTTAGTTTGATTTGCCTTCATTCCACTTATTCCTGAATACATTGACTTTAACATATCATTACTCTCCCTTTTTATTTGTATTTGACTCTGAAGAGTCTTTATTTTCACTTGCTTTTATAAGAGACCCATATTCTATGGATTTTAATTCTCCTGTTTCATCTAATCTTACTTCCATATAAACAATACCATCTTCAATCTTTACGCCTTCTACTACTCCTGTAATAGTTTTTTTGTCATCTGTTTTGTTATCGTCTTTAACTACATTATTATTTTCCTCAGTATCTTCTTCCTTTGGAGCATAAGCTTCTATTCTTTTTCCTATAAGCGCTGATGCTGTACTCATTGCTGAGTTTATGAAAATTCCTTGATTATACCCTACTAGGTATGACATCCCTTCATTTAAACTTTGCATCTGCTCTAGTGTACTAAATTGAGCAAGCTGCGTTATATATTGTGTAGGATCCTGTGGATTTAAAGGATCTTGATTGCTCATTTGTGCTACTAATAACTTTAGAAATAAATCTTTATTAGTTTCTTCTCCTGGCATAACTATTTGTGTTCCATTTTCTGTTTTATTAGTAGATTTAGTATTTGCTACAGTTTTAGTACTTGATTGTTGTGTATTTACTTTCATAAAATTATTCATATTTTAACCTCTAAGCTAATATATTAAGATTTGATTCATCTATTTTATCTTCATCTAAATCCTCTATGGAATTTAGTGCTATATCATTATTTTTACTACTTCTTTTTTGCTTTTTTTGTTCTTCTTTTCTGCTAAACTCTTGACTTAAATTATCAGAAAAGAAATTTTGATCATTTGATTTCATTTCAACAACTATGTCTTTAGCTTTTATTCCTAAATCGGCTAGATGTTTATTTATATCATTTAAATTTTTATTTAACATATTAAAAGTCTCTTCTTTTCCTACATGTATAAATACCTTTGTGGCTTCACTGTCTTTTAAAAGCTTTATTGTCATATCCCCTAATTCTTTAGGATTTATATTTACTTTAATTTCTTCTATATTGTTACTTTTCAAGTATTTAACCATTTTTATAAAATCATCACCAAGATTACTTGCACGTATAGTTACTGCTGGTAAATTTTTATTTGCAGCTGGTTCTTGAGTAAATGTTTTGTTGTTTATTATAGATAAATCACTTGCATTTTTATCTGCTATATTTTCTAGGATATTTAAGCTTTCATCTTTGCTTTTATCTTTTTGATTCACATCTACAATATTATTTTTATTAATATTTGCTGCTACACTTAATTCTTCATATGACTTTAAAGACTTTATCTCACTGTCTACTTTTTTAATTCCATCTTTCGGATTTTCATCCTGTTTATGTATATTTTCTGTTAGTTTATTATTTGATTCACCAGTTTTTTTCGACAAGTCATCTATGTTTAGGCCTTTAGGTAAAATAATTTCATCATCCATTGGTAAATCTAAACTACCAGTTTTAGTAAATTTATCTAAATCAAAATTTAAATCAATATAACTACTTATTTCATCATTACTTAATTTCATCATCTTATCGATATCTAGCGTTTTTAAGTTTAAATTTAATTCGTTATTTATGCTTAAAATGGTATCGTTTATTGACTTCAAAATTTCTTCTTTTTTTAAATCTTTATTATCCATATCTTTTAATTTACTTAAATTTGAAAAAAGATTTTGAATTAATGATGCTATTAAATTACAATCTTCATTTTTTTGATCTACATTTGTATTTTCAATGTCCATATCTAAAGAAGCTAGTAAATCTTCAAATCCACCTTTACTTGATAACTTAGTGCTTAAATTACTTTTTCCAAGTGCTAAGTTTACTAAGTCGAAGGAAAAATTCAAGTTAAAATTCATATCTCAATCATCCTTTATGATATATTCTTTTTATTTCTGATGTACGCATATAAAGCAAATTCATCATTTTCTATTTGTTCTTTTCTCGCTTCTTCTTTTCTTAACTTTATAAATTTATTTTCTTTTAATGTCTCTAAGGATTTTCTATTTATTTGTTTTTCAATAAATTTATCTTTAGCTTCTACTACTATTCTTTCTTTTTCTACTAATATTTGATTACTTTGCTCTATAGTTTGACTTATTGAGTGAAGATAGTTTAATCTTACTTTCTGACTTATAGTATCCTCTACATCTTCAAACTGAGCATATTTTTTATAACTACAATCTAATTTTTTTATGTTATCTTCTATTACTTTTTTATCATTTTGTGCCTTTGTATATTCTAATTTACTTTCTTCTTCTTCTTTTATTTTTATATCTAATAACTTTTGTAGCTTAAACTTATAGTTTGTCACTTAAACCTCTCCTCGTTATTTGAATATGTTCTTTAGTTCAACTATACTCTCTTCAAATTTAGTTTTTTCATTTACACCTTGCTTTAAAAAAGAATTAACTTTATCTATGTATTCAATTGCTAAATCTATATTTTTATTAGAGCCATGTTCGTATGCACCTATATTAATTAAATCTTCAGCCTCTTTATATGTAGCTAATATATCTCTTGCTAAAGATGCACATTCTTGATGTTGATCCTCGCAAATTTCTTTCATAAGTCTACTTACACTATTTAAAATGTCTATAGCTGGGTAATGATTTTTATGTGCAAGCTCTCTAGATAGAACAATGTGCCCATCTAAAATACCTCTTACTGTATCTGCGATTGGTTCATTAAAGTCATCTCCATCAACTAAAACTGTATAAAAAGCAGTTATCGACCCTTTATCAGACATCCCACTTCTTTCCATAAGTTTTGGAAGTAGTGCAAATACTGAGGGTGTGTATCCTTTTTGTGCAGGCGGCTCTCCTATAGCTAACCCCACTTCTCTTTGAGCCATTGCAAACCTTGTTACTGAATCCATCATTAAAATAACTTTTTTACCTTGATCTCTAAAATATTCAGCTATAGCTGTTGCGGTTAATGCCCCCTTTAATCTAAGTAAAGGTGATTTATCTGAAGTTGCACAAACTACTACAGATTTTTTCATACCTTCTTCACCTAAATCTCTCTCTATGAAATCTAGTACTTCTCTACCTCTTTCTCCTATAAGCGCAATAACATTTACATCAGCTCTAGCTGTCTTTGCTATCATTCCTAAAGTTGTACTTTTCCCAACACCACTTCCTGCAAATATTCCTATCCTCTGCCCCTCTCCACAAGTCAAAAAACCATCAATTGCTCTTATTCCTGTAGGCATTATATTTTTTATTCTTGGCCTTTTCATCGGATCTGGGGGTTCATTTGAAAGACTGTACCTTTCTCCTCCTAAAACCTCTTCATCATCTATTGGGTTTCCAATTCCATCAAGAACTTTTCCCAATAAATCATTACTACATTTGACACTAAGTGGTATTCCTCTAGCAACAACTCTACACCCAGGCGCTACTCCTGCAAGTTCTCCTAGTGGCATTAGAATTACATTTTTATCTTTAAAACCAACAACTTCACAGTTTATAGGCTCATCCGCATAATTGTAAACTGTGCAAAGCTCTCCTACAAAAGCCTTTATACCTTCTACTTCAACAGTAAGTCCTATTATCTTCGTTACCTTACCTTCTGATATAACCTCTTTCACTTCTAAAACTTTATTTTTCAATCTTTCAAAGTCTATATCTATCATAAAAGTTCCTCTTTCACTTTTTCTAAAACACAGTCAACTCCTACTATCAATCTACCTTTATTGGTTTCAATTATTGCGTTTCCTGGTTCTATAAAGTCATCTGCTAGTATAAAGGATTCTCCTTTTATTAATTGTTGGCTTTTTAACTCATTTAATTGTTCATTAATTTTTTCTATATGGATTGCATTAGTTCTTATTACAAAATTTTCTTTAATTTCATATTCTTTTATAGTAGCTTCAAGTATATTATTCATAGAGTCTATATCTTTAAATCTTTCTTTAAGAACTTTTTCTGCTATAGATATACTCAAGCTAATAATGTCTTTTTTACTATCTTTTAAAAAGTCTGTAAATTGCTCATTGGATTGTAATAAAATATTACTTGCTTTATTTATAATCTCTTCTGATTCTCGTTTTGCTTTTTCAATATTATCTTCATATGATTCCTTGTATCCATCTTCATATCCATTTCTTAATCCTATGTTATGGCCTTCTTCATATGCTCTTTTTTTTATTTCTTCACATTCATTTTGTGCTTCTTGAACAATTCTTTCACTTTCTACTTGTGCATTTGATATCATATTTTCACAAGTATCCTTTGCTTGATGCAGTTGTTCTTCTATTTCTTCTTTGACTTTTAATTCTTCATTTTCATCAACTATTTCTTCATTATTAATTTCTTTTGGTTTAGAAGTAGTTTTTAAAGGCTTAACACCTTTAAAAACTATTCCATTAGATTTTAAAATACTGTTACTTTTAAATAAACTCATCGTCTGAACCTCTAGATAATGTTATTTCGCCAGCATCTTCAAGTCGTCTAACAACATTTACAATAGCTTGTTGAGCTTCTTCCACTTGAGATATCTTTACCTTGCCAAGTAAATCAATTTCTTCTCGTAATGCTTGTGATGCTCTTTGAGATTGATTTTTAAATATTGCAGTTGAGACATCCGCTGATGCTCCTTTAAGCGCAAATGCAAGGTCTTTAACATTAACTTCTTTAAGAATTCTTTGAATAGCCATATTATCAAGTCTAACGATATCGTCAAAGATAAACATGTTAGATTTAATTTCTTCAGCCAATTCTTCATTTTTCTGCTCGATAAATTTGATAATATTTTTCTCTGTTTTTCTATCAACATTTGTTAATATATCTACTAAGCTATTAACACCACCAGCACTTTCCATCTCTAACTTTCCTAAACTATTTAATTTTTCTTCTATAGCTTTGTCTATAGATTTTATTACAGCTGGTGATATGTTTGCTGTAGTTCCTATCTTAAGTGCAATTTCAAGCTTAAGTTCATCAGGTAATTCAGATAATACTACTGCTGCTTTATCAGGTTGAATATGAGCTAATATTATGGCTATAGCCTGAGGACTTTCACCTTGTATACATGCTAGTATTTGTTCAGGCTCAGCCTTTCTAGCTGATATAAATAATTTTGTATATGCATCATATTTTATACCTTCTAATAATTTAGTAGCTCTTTGACTTCCTAATGCTCCATTAAGTAAAGATTTTGCACAGTCAATTCCACCTTCTATTACAAACTCTTTTCCTTTATTTAACTCTATAAATTCTTGTAAAACCTCTCTTCTTTCTCTTGGCTTTACCGTATTTATATTAGCTATTTCAACCCCTATTTTTTGAATTTTTCTATCTGAAAGATTTTTTATTACACTTGAAGCTATCTCCGGACCTAATGTCATTAAAAGTATAGCTGCCTTTCTAGATCCTGTGACTCTTCTAAACTTAGGAATATCGCCTAAGTCATATGCATTACCTTTTACACCTTCTGTCTGCAAATAATCTCACCCTTTACTCATTTAACCAACTATTTACTAGGTCTGTAACTTGATCTGGATTATCAGCTGCAAATTGTTTAACTTCATCTTCTAAGCTAATATTTTCCTCATCTTCTTCTTCGTTACTATTTAATCTATTTTGTTCTAATTCTTCTAGTTTTTTGTTGATTAGTTCTATTTCATCTTCTTCATCTACATAATCTAGCTCACTAGATGCTTTCTTTTTCTTTATAATCATATAAATTATTGTACCTATTATTAAAAGTAAAATAATTACACTCAGTACACCTGCTATAATTAACACCCTTCCTAACGATTTGTCCTTACTTATAGCACTCTTTATAACTCCAAATGTAGAAGTATCTTCGTCTTTTGAGCCAAATCCCATAGAAACTACTTTAACACTATCTCCTCTTTTAGGTTGCATACCAACTGCATTTGCTACCATTCCTTCAACATTTCTTAGTTCTGCACTAGTAAGTGTTCCATTTATAGCAACTGAAGCAGTTATCCTATTTATGCCACCTTTAGCTTTTATTACTTTTGTCTCAGTTTTTCCAGTTTTATACTCTACTTCTTGATGAGTATCTTCATCTGTTCCTTTTCCACTTTCGTTAATATTGCTCATATTATTGTCTACAGCTCCACCTGAGTTTTCTCTTTCACTCGACTTGCTGCTTGATTTTGATTCCTTTGTAATTACTTTATTTGGATCTATTATAAGTTCAGTTTTTTCACTTGAATCAAAGTCCAAATCTGTATTAACACTAGCTCTTATATTTCCTTCACCAAATATAGGTTCTAATAAACCTAGTATAGATCTTTCTAAGTCTTTACTTAAATCTTTTTCAGCTTTAATAGATTCATCAACTTCACTTAAGCTATTTGTATGTACATTTCCTTTTTCGTCTATTAACCCATCTGATAATAACTTCATGTTCTGATCTATTACTTCAACATTTTGTTTTGGTACGTTTTGTGTACTCGCTGAAACAAGTGACATTATAGATATTACTTGATCTTGTTTTAATGTTTGACCAGGTGTTACATCTAGATAAACTGCAGCTTTACCAGGTACTGTTTCATTAGCAAATACAGATTCTTCTCCTTGTGTTATATGAACTCTAGCACTTTCTACTTGTGGAAAAACTTTTATAGTTTTTTCAATTTCACCTTGAATCATTCTTTGTTTTTTAATTTGGAATTCTTCATCAGTCATCCCAAATGATGATCCCCCATCCATTAACTCAAATCCCTTAGATCCATTAGAAATGTTACTTGACAATTCCATTCTAAGTTTATCTACGTCTCCTTTGGGTACTAAAATACTATCACCTTTTATTTTAGTTTCTACCTTTTTTGACTCTAACTCTTTGGTTACCGCCGTAGCATCATTAGAATCTAACCCTGAAAAAAGTACTGCATACTTATTTGACTTTGCATAATTAATTCCAAATATTCCTGCTAAAATCAATGTTACAACTGCAGTTGCAATTATTATTTTCTTTTTTTTAGGAAGCTCAATAAATTGGTCTTTTTTTACTATCACAAAATCTTTTGTTTTTTGCGGAAATTCCTTTATATTCATTTAAAATTCTCCTTGCTATGAAGTTATAATTGGACTCTATTTAGCTCTTGATAAGCTTCATATATCTTATTTCTAACCTCAATCATCAACTGCATTGACAATTGCGCTTCTTGAGCTGACAACATTACATCATGCATAGAGACATTTTCTCCTTTTATAAGGTCTTGAATTTTTTGATTTGATTGTACTTGCTTATCATTAACTTTATCTAATGCTTCTTTTATTACATCTCCAAAGTTATTTTCTTTTTCAACTTTTCCTGTATTACTAGCTCCCGTAAGTAAATTATTATTTGTTGCTATATTGTTTATTGCATTTATAGTACTTATTCCACTCATAAACTACTCCTTTTACCTACCTATTTCTAAAGCTTTTGAAATCATACTTTTTTGTGCATTTAATGTATCTATATTTGATTCGTAAGATCTAGATGCTGTCATTAAATCAGTCATTTCAACTAAAATATCTACATTTGGATACTCCACATAACCTTGATCATCTGCATCTGGGTTATTTGGTTCGTATAATTTTCGAAGTGGAGACTTATCCTCCTCTATAGCTACTGATTTCACACCTAGCATACCTAACTTTTTATCATAATTTTCTTCAAATACAGGCACTTTTCGTCTATAAGCTCCGCCCTCTGATGTCCTAGTTGTTTTCATATTAGCTATATTTGATGATACAACATCCATTCTTAATCGCTCTGCCGAAAGTGCACTTGCACTTATTCTCATTCCTGAAAAAATGCTCATTTACTTACCTCCCTGTTATTACACTTCTACTCATCCCTAGTTTTATATTTGTCAAAGTTATAAGTGCGTTATATTCAAGAGTTGTAGCTGCCTGGTTAACTTTTTCATTTTCTAAATCAATATTATTCCCATCTTCTCTTACTTTTGATGAATTATCCGTTTTTATCTCAGGTTTAGTATTTTTATCCATAGAATCTTTTAGTGTATTTTCAAACTCTACATATTTTCTCTTGTAATTTGGAGTATTAATATTTGCAATGTTATTAGCAATAACTCTACTTCTTAATTCTGTTGCATCTAATCCTGATTTTATTAAATTGTAAACTTCCATTTTCCCCTCCAATGCTTAAAATGTTTTTTAGAATTAAAAAAAACTACTCTGAAAGAGTAGTTCATCACTTTTATAGAATATTATTACTAATTTTTTATTTGAAAATTAAAACAAAACGAGAAAAGAAAATTAGACATAATCATACCTTTATTGTTAATTTTTACATAAATAGCCTTTATAACATAAAGTATATACAAATTTATGTATTTTAAAAATATACACACTTCACCAATATGTATTAATATGATTTTATAGATTTTCTTAAAATTTTTTAGTATCTCTTTGCTTAATTTTACAATTTTAATATTAGCAATGATAACAAAAAGTTTTATTAACTCTTCGGTAACTGGCGAGCATAGCTTTTCAAAGCCTTAGCCCCTATAGTTTTGCGTAGCTAGATTTCCCTAGTTTTGCCCTTAAATATCATTTTTCGACTTACACTTACATTTTATACCAAAATATTACTTATTTCAAGCTTTTACTTTTATTTTGGATAATTCTAAAATTTGATTTTTTTATAACATAATAATTCATCATTCTACATTAATTTGCAAAAGCTTCTCATTTAGTTTAATAATCGGCATTTTAACTTAAACCTTTATACTTGTTTTTGAAATTTATAAATCTTTTTTA
>NZ_LBBT01000361.1 GCF_001006285.1 Paraclostridium benzoelyticum | reverse complement strand
TAAAGAAAATCATATTAAATTAAATAAAGAGTATGAAAAAATAGAGCAGATATATAAAGATTATAAGAAAAGCTTTGAAGCTATGGATGAAATATATAAAAAGGAACAAGCAGGGATATTAGCAGCTAATTTAAAAGAAAATAAACCTTGCCCAGTATGTGGATCTAAAAATCATCCAAGTCCAGCGGTTATAAGTAAAAGCTTAGTAGTTCCAACAAAGGAAGAATTAAAAATAGCTAAAGAAAAATTAGAGAAATCTGAAAAAGAATACAACTTAATAATAAATGAATTAACTAAATTAAATACTGACTGTAAAAATTATTTTGATATTGTAAGCAATAGTTTATCGAAGTTTTCAAAAACTTTAAATATAGATGAAAAATATTCAGAGAATACAGATGAAATAGTTAAGTTAAAGGGTCTTGAATTAAAGGTTAATATTGATGATTTAAATAAGGGTCTTATAAAAATAAACGAAAAACTATCCTTGAAAAAGAGTATAGATGAAAAAAATCAAACTATAGAAAATAGTATTATAGAAATCGAAAAAGAATTAAGCACATTAGATGAAGAGGAAAAAAAATTAAGAGAAGAAGTAGGCGAAGTAAAATTCAATATAAAAAATTATAAAGAAAAAATTCCTGATGACATCTTAGATATAAAAACTCTTGAAAATTTAATAAACATTAAATCTAAAGAGTTAGATGATAGCCAAAAAAAATTAATAAAGTTAAGAGAAGATAACGAAAATATTTCAAGACAATTAGAAGGTGAAACTTCTAAATCTAAGCAAATTAAAGATTATATAGAAGAATTAAAGACTAATGTAGAAAAGATAAAGTTAGAATTTAATACTTTATTAAAAAACTTAGGATTTAATGATTTTAATAACTATGAGGAGTTTAAATCAAAGATTTACTTAATTAAAGACTTAGAAAAAGAAGTAGAAGATTATTATTTAAATTTAAATTTACTTAAATCTAAAAAAGAAGACATAGTTATTAAAACTAAAGATTTATCTTTTATTGATATAGATAGTATTGATGAAAACCTAAAGAAACTTCAAGAAGAAAAGAAAGGTTTAGAGCTTAGACTTAGAGAACTTTACTCAGTATTAGAAAACAATAAATCTATACTTAAAAATGTAGAAAGTTTAAATGCTAAGTTTAAAGCTATAGAAGAAGAGTATAAGGTTGTAGGAGAATTAGCTGATTTGGCAAATGGTAAAAAATCTCCATATATATCTTTTGAAAGATACATATTAGCTTCATACTTTGAAGATATAATAGAAGCGGCAAATATAAGACTTGAAAAAATGACAGGTGATAGATTCTCCTTAATAAGAAAGAAAAGTAAGAGCAAAGGAGCGGGGCAAAAAGGTTTAGAACTAGAAATTTACGATAACTATACAGACAGCTCTAGAGATGTTAGCTCATTATCAGGAGGAGAAAGTTTCAAAGCATCTTTATCTTTGGCACTAGGACTTTCAGATGTAGTTCAATCAAATGCAGGAGGAGTATCCCTTGATACTATGTTTGTTGATGAAGGATTTGGAACATTAGATCCGCAATCACTAGATAACGCAATTGATAGTTTACTTGAACTTCAAAGAGGTGGAAGGTTAGTAGGTATAATATCACATGTTGAAGAATTAAAAGAAAGAATAGATGCTAAGTTAGAAGTAGTATCTACAGCAAAAGGAAGTAAAGCTGAATTTAATATATTGTAAAAGATCAAATAATTAAAAATCCAACTCTATTTTAGAGTTGGATTTTTCTATTTTTAACTGTAACATAAATGTCACTTAACGATGATAAATTAACGCTAAGGTTAAGGAATTTAAGATTATAAAAACTAATGGAGGTGGGTTATGGTATTTTCAAATACGTTATTTCTTTACTTATTTCTTCCTATTAATCTTATTCTGTATTATGCAGTTAAGAGCAGAAAATGGAAAAACTTTATTTTGATTATTTTTTCTTTAGCATTTTATGCTTGGGGAGAACCGGTATGGATATTTCTTTTAATATTTAGTTCTTTAGTAGATTATGGACATGGACTATTTATTGAAAAGTATAGAGGAACTAAGTTAGCTAAAATAGGTTTATTATCATCTATATGTATTAATTTAGGATTATTAATTACTTTTAAATATAGTGCATTTTTATATGAAAATTTAAATACTATATTTAATTTATCGTTAGAAATACCTAAGTTTTCATTGCCTATAGGAATTTCTTTTTACACATTTCAAACTTTATCATACACAGTAGATGTATATAAGGGAGATGTTAAAGCACAGAAAAATTTCTCTAAGTTCTTGATGTATGTATCTCTGTACCACCAATTAGTTGCAGGACCAATAGTTAGATATTCAGATGTAGAAGAAGAAATTGAAAGTAGAGTTATTACTGTAGAAAATTTTAGTAGAGGAATAAGTAGGTTTACTATAGGTCTTGCAAAGAAAGTATTAATTGCAAATGTAGCAGGACAGTTTGTAACTCAATATATGAATTCAGATTTATCTAGTATAACTGTTCTTGAAGCTTGGTTTGGAATTGCAATGTTTACTATACAAATATATTTTGACTTCTCTGGATACTCAGACATGGCGATAGGGCTTGGGAAGATGTTTGGATTTACATACATGGAGAATTTCAACTATCCGTATATATCAAAATCTGCAACTGAATTTTGGAGAAGATGGCATATATCATTAGGAAGTTTCTTTAGAGACTATGTATATATACCATTAGGTGGAAATAGAAAAAACATTATATTTAATTTATTCGTTGTATGGTTTTTAACTGGTATATGGCATGGAGCTAGTTGGAACTTTATACTTTGGGGTCTTTATTTTGGTATATTAGTATATTTAGAAAAAAAGATTTTATTTAGAGTTTTAAACAAAATACCAAAAATATTTTCACATATATATCTGATTGTTGCACTTTTAGTTGGATGGACTTTATTTTACTTTACAGATGTAAATAGAGCTTTTGAATATATAAAGATATTATTTGGATTTACAAATAATGAGTTTACAAATAATGAGCTAAAGTTAGTTTTTACAAACAATATATATTGGATTTTAATAGCTATAGTTGCGAGTACCCCTATATATCCATATCTGAAACAATATATAGGACAAAGTAGAATAAAAATATTTGGACAAGTTGTAGAAGTTCTATTAAATGTAGTTATAATGATTTGCTGTACTTCAATGTTAATAGCAAGCAGCTACAATCCATTTTTATATTTTAGGTTTTAGGAGGTCTTATGAGCCGTAAATTAAAAAGACAAGAGAAACGAAAAAATGAATTAAGTAAAATATTAAATAAAATAAATATATTTATATTTGTGGCAACCTTGATAATGTTTTCTGTTTTATCAGTAATTATCCCAAAAAAAACAGTATCAGAGATAGAAAAAAGAGAATTAGCAAAATTTCCTAAGTATACAAAAGAATCACTATTCTCTGGAGAGTACTTTAAAGGAATTGAAAATTTTTATAATGACACATTTCCATTTAGAGATAAATTTTTACAGATATATTCTCACATAAATGAATCAAAGGGAATAAGACAAGGTGAAGATGAAATAAAATTATACAAATAGAGAGGTAATAAAATGAATAAAAAAATAAAACCATCAACAAGAAAAATATTAGCAATGTGTTTAGTACTTATTATTGCGAGTCAAGTTGTAGCGTGCTCAAATAAAGATGCCATAAATTCTAGTAAAGAAGGTAGTAGTTCTGAACAAAAAGTAGATACATCAGAAAGTAATAAAACTGATAGTAATGCAACTGCTGAAAAATCAGGATCAGTTATTACTGTAGGAAATAAGGCTTTTGAGATTTTTAATGAAAATAAAGCTGGAGAAAAAGAATATTCTCAAATTATATCTGAACATAAAAAAGCATTGGGAAAAGATGTACAAGTTTATAATATGGTAGTCCCAACTCATGTTGAATTTGGACTACCTGAAAAATATAAAGATATGTCAAAATCAGAAAAAGATTCTATAGACAGTATATATAAAAATATGGACAAAGATGTAAAGACTGTAGATGCTTATGATAACTTGAAAAAGCATAAAGAGGAGTATATATACTTTAATACTGATCATCACTGGACTTCATTAGGTGCATACTATGCATATAAATCATTTGCAAAAGAAGCAGGATTTAAACCTGCAGAACTATCGGAGTATGACAAATATACTAAAGAAGGCTTTTTAGGAACATTATATGCGCAAACACAAGATAGTAAGATTAAAAACAATCCAGATAAAGTGGATTATTATAAAATTCCTTGTGATTATAGTGTTTATAGATATGAAAAAGAAAACCCTAATAAACCTCTTAAAACGACTTTATATGCAGATTATGCTAAAGGATCTAATGCTTACTCAGTTTTCCTACATGGAGATTTTCCAAGAATAGATATAAAAAATAAGGATGCTAAAAATAATAAAAAATTGGTTGTAGTAAAAGAATCTTATGGTAATGCATTTGTTCCATTTTTAATACCTCACTATAAAGAGGTAATAGTTATAGATTCTAGACATTATAAGGGAAGCTTAGAAAAATTAGTAAAAGAAAAGAATGCAAATGAAGTTTTATTTATAAATAATGCTTTTGCTGCAAACACACAAAAAATAGTTAATACTATAAAGGGTTTAAATAAATAAGTAATAAAAAAGGAATGTATTAATGCATTCCTTTTTTATTATTTATTATATACTAACGCATATAAATTATTAGTATAGTATTTATTGAAAAAATTAGGAGGTATGTTGTGGTAAATAAAAATGTAGAAAAATGTGTGAAAGTAAGAAGGTCTATTATGATACCTATGACGCTAATATTCTTTTTTGTTATTACAATAGGTATTATTAAACCGAATATGTTGTATAACATTGAAAATAACATAGTAACATGGGCTACTAAAAGCTTTGGATGGTTATTTCAATTATCTGCTGTATTTTTTTTATTTATATGTTTTTGGTTAATGTTTTCAAAATATGGATCTATTAAATTAGGGGGAAAAGATGCACATCCAACTATGAGTTATTGGAATTGGTTTTGTATATCATTAACAGCGGGTATAGGTACAGGTATATTATTTTGGGGAATAGCAGAGCCCATAACCCATTTTATGAATCCTCCAGAATCTATAGGTATAATTCCAGGAAGTGAGTCTGCAGCAATGTTTGCAATGAATACATCTTTTACACACTGGACGTTTTACCCGTATTCAATGTATGCCATATCAGGAGTATGTATAGCTTTTGCAATATATAATATGAAATTACCATGTAGAGTAAGTTCTGTATTATACCCATTGTTTAATAAAAAGGTAAATTATAGATTAGAGTCTTTAATTGATAATATTTGTTTATTTGCTATGGCAGGCGGAGTAGCTGCTATATTGGGAGTAGGAACTATGCAGATTAGCAAGGGGCTAAATATAATACTTGGAGTTCCTAATAATAAATTTACGTGGATTACAATTGTAACCATAATAGTTATAACATATATAATATCTAGCATAACTGGAATAGATAAAGGAATCAAATGGATATCAGATAAAAATACAAAGTTATTTATAGGACTTATGGTTTTTATATTTGTATTAGGACCGACATCATTTATACTATCTCTAGGAACACAATCTTTAGGCAATTTTGCAAGTAATTTTTTGCAAATATCAACTTACTTAAGTCCTATTGATGGATCTGATTGGCCTAGATGGTGGCCTATATATTACTGGGCTATATGGTTAGCCTACGCACCATTGAATGGAATGTTTTTTGCTATGATAAGTAAAGGAAGAACTATACGAGAATTCATGGTAATGAATTTAATAATACCAGCATTATTTGGTATGATATGGTTTATTATATTTGGAGGAGCGGCTATACACCAAGAGCTTTCATATGGAGATTTATGGTCATCTATACAAAGTTCAGGAATGGAAGTATCACTATTCGCTTTCTTAACAAAATATCCTTTTGTAAAAATACTATCTATATTTTTTATAGTGGCTATATTTATTTCAATAGTTACAATGTGCGATTCTGTTACAACAACTATAACAAGACTATCAATAAAATCAGATAATAATGAAAAAACTAAGACTTCCTATAAAATAAATATATTTTGGGGAGTATTAATGGCTTCTATGGCTATTGTAAACCTAATTTGTGCAGGAGGTAAAATTAGTGGTATAGATGCAACTAAACAAATCGCAACTGTTGCAGGTTTTCCAATATTATTCTTTATGATAGCATTAGCATTTTGCCTAGTAAAAATGTTAGTCAATCACAAGTTATATGATAGGACTGATGAATATAAGGATGAAGCTCATATTGTAAAAACTACAAAGCATGAAGTTGAAGATATAAATACAACAGAAGTAGATGCAATGTCGTGTGGACTGTCACGTAGTCATTCAATTATAGATAATAAGAAAAGTGAGGATTATTTATAAAATAGGCTTTGTGATAAGTGACAAAAAGTAAACAGTGTAAATAGTAAAAATGCGGTATATAAACTTATACCGCATTTTTAACTATGATTATTTATTTTCTTTACGTAGTTTTGAAAATTCAGCTACAGCTGTGAATAAAACATCAGTAGATGAATTTATAGCTGTTTCACAAGAATCTTGAATTACACCAACTATAAATCCTACTCCTACGACTTGCATTGCTATGTCATTTGGGATACCAAACAAGCTGCATGCAAGAGGTACTAATAAAAGCGAACCGCCAGCTACTCCTGAAGCTCCACAAGCACTTATGGCGGATAATAAACTAAGTAATAAAGCCATAATAATATTTACTTCTATTCCAAGGGTATGAACTGCTGCAAGTGTTAATATAGAAATTGTAATTGCAGCTCCACCCATATTAATGGTAGCTCCAAGTGGTATAGAGACTGAATAAGTATCTTTATCCAAATTTAAATCTTTACATAATTGCATATTAACAGGTATATTTGCAGCTGAGCTACGAGTAAAAAATGCTGTAAGTCCACTGTTTTTTAAACATTTAAAGACAAGTGGATAAGGGTTTTTACGAATTCCAACAAAAGCTATAAGTGGATTTACTACAAGTGCTATAAAAAGCATACAACCGACTAATAATATAATTAATTGTCCATAGCTAAGCAAGGATTCTATTCCTTGAGTAGATATACTATCAAATACTAGCCCCATAATTCCAAGAGGAGCAAAATTAATTATCCATTTTACTACTTGAGATAGTGCATCAGAGATGTTTGAAATCATTGTTTTAGTAGATGAAGAAGCGTTTTTAAGTGCAAGCCCTATAATTAAAGCCCAAGATAAAATACCGATATAATTAGCATTGTAAAGTGCCATTACAGGATTATCAACAACGTTAATAATTAGTGATTTTAAAACCTCGATAACTCCACCGGGAGGAGCCATCTTACTAACGCCAGAACCAAGAGTTAGTGTTATAGGGAATAAAAAGCTTGCGATAACAGCAACCAACCCTGCTAAAAATGTACCTAAAAGATAAAGAAATATTATTGATTTCATATTAGTTTGTTGACCTTGCTTGTGTTGACAAATAGCGGACATTACTAAGAAAAACACAAGAATCGGAGCGACTGATTTTAGAGCTCCAACGAATAGTGATCCGAAAATAACTATTGGTTTAGCTATATTAGGTATAGTTAATGCTAGCAATATTCCTATAATCAAACCAACTAAAATTCTTTTAACCAAACTAATATTGTTCCACTTATTAAGAAAATTTCCCATCGTACCTCCTACTTTAATAAATTATTTTGATGTTTAAATAGTTAAGTTAGTTCTAATTAATATTATTAAAAAAATATAAAGTGTATGTTTGAATTTTGAGAAAATTTAAAAAATAGATAAAAAGATTATGTATAAATATATCTAT
>NZ_LBBT01000360.1 GCF_001006285.1 Paraclostridium benzoelyticum | reverse complement strand
TGTTATGAAAACCTTTTTATAATATAATATAAATACAATATGAAAATATTTTTCATCGATAATGTATTTTTAAAAATAATTTCTAAAACAAGGAGGATATTATGTTCAAACAGCTTCAAAAAATCGGAAAATCATTTATGCTTCCAATCGCAATATTGCCTGCAGCCGGCTTATTGTTAGGAATTGGAGGTGCTCTATCTAATCCTAATACTGTGCAAGCATATCCATTTTTAGACATTGATTGGTTACAGGGGATATTTAAAATAATGTCATCTGCTGGAGATGTTATATTCAGTAATTTAGCTCTTATAATGTGTATAGGCCTTTCAGTTGGACTTGCAAAAAAAGATAAAGGTACTGCTGCTTTAGCAGGTGCTGTTGCTTTTCTTGTAATGAACGCTTCTATTAAAGGAATGATTGGAGCATTTAATCCATCTGTAGAATCTATTGATACAGGAGTTGTTGGTTCTATAGTAATAGGTTCATTAGTTGCATATTTGCATAATAGATATCATAATATTCAACTTCCAGCAGTTTTAGGCTTCTTTGGTGGCTCAAGATTCGTACCTATAATTTCTTCATTTGCTGCTATTGGAATAGGTGCATTATTCTTTTTAATTTGGCCAACTTTCCAAGGTTGGTTAGTTAGTATTGGAAATGGAATAGCTACATTAGGCCCAATAGGAACATTCCTTTATGGATTCTTATTAAGATTGACTGGTGCAGTTGGATTGCACCATATGATTTATCCATTATTCTGGTATACAGAACTAGGCGGAGTTGCTCAAGTTGCAGGAACAACTGTAACGGGTGCACAAAATATCTTCTTTGCACAATTAGCTGATCCAAATCATGTTGGATTATTCACAGAAGGTACAAGATTTTTTGCTGGACGTTTTGCAACAATGATGTTTGGTTTACCTGCTGCATGCTTAGCTATGTATCATTGTGTTCCTAAAGAAAAAAGAAAAACAGTTGCTGGATTATTTTTAGGGGCAGCAATCACTTCTTTTATAACTGGTATAACAGAACCAATTGAGTTTATGTTCCTATTTGTAGCACCTTGGCTATATGTAGTACATGCAATTTTTGATGGGTTATCATTTTTCTTGGCAGATATACTAAATATATCTATAGGTAATACATTCTCTGGAGGTTTAATAGATTTCTCTCTATTTGGAGTATTGCAAGGGAATGAAAAAACTAATTGGATTTATGTAATATTTATAGGTATTTTATGGGCTATTTTATACTATGTAACGTTCAGATTTTTAATCACTAAATTCAATGTTCCTACTCCTGGTAGAGAGCCTGACAGCGAAGAAGTTAAAGTTATCACTAAAGATTCTATGAATGAACTGGCTGCTGAAATACTAGCCGCATTAGGTGGTAAAGAAAACTTAGATGATGTTGATGCATGCATAACTAGATTGAGAGTTGCAGTAAAAGATGTAAGTAAAGTAGATAAAAATAAAATAAAAGCCTTAGGTGCTACTGCTGTTCTTGAAGTTAAAGGTGGCGTACAAGCTATCTTTGGAGCAAAGGCAGACCCCCTAAAACAAAAAATTAATGAAATTATAGACAAAGAATAATATTTAAGGAGATAACAAGATGAATAAGGGATTAATAGTATCATGCCAAGCATTGCCAGATGAACCTCTATATAGCTCATTTATAATGGGTAAAATGGCTTTAGCCGCAAAAGAAGGTGGTGCTGTAGGAATACGAGCTAATACCATAACTGATATTAAAGCAATAAAAGCCGAAGTTGATTTACCTATAATAGGAATTATAAAACAAGATTATGATAATATGATTCCATATATTACGCCTACTATGAAGGAAATTGATGCTTTGGTTGAAGAAAATATACATGTAATAGCTTTAGATGCTACAATAAACCAAAGTGAAAATTTTCTTAAGGAAGTTTTAAATAAATACCCTAATCAAAAATTTATGGCTGATATATCAACTATAGAAGAAGGGTTGAGAGCTGAAAGTTTAGGATTTCAATTTGTAGGAACCACATTAGTTGGATATACAGAACAATCTAAAAATATGAATAATTTTGAAGTACTCTCTACATTAATTGAGAAATGTAAAATTCCAATTATAGCAGAAGGCAACTTTGATACTCCTGAAAAAGCTAGAAAAGCGTTAGAAATGGGAGCTTATTCTGTAGTAGTTGGAAGTGCTATCACAAGACCTCAACTTATAACTAAGAGATTTGCTGAAGAAGTTAATAAAGCATTATAAAAATACTTATATAAAGAGATAGAAATCTATTAGATTTCTATCTCTTTTTTTAAAATAGTGATATTATATATGTATATTACTGTTTTTGGAGGGTTTTAATTGAATATTATATGCGAGATACAACAAAATTATAATAACTTTTCTGATAAGGAAAAAGATATTGCTGACTATATTTTAAATCAGTCTGATATGATAAAAAATATAAATATTACTGAATTAGCAAAGCTAATAGGGACTTCTGGATCTACGATTACTAGATTTTCTAAAAAAATTGGTTGCGATAGCTTTGTTGATATGAAAATGAAGATTAATTCCAGCACTTCTGATAATGAAGCTGCAGATAGTGATAATATATTTTCGAATGTATATCTACACTATAATGAAGTAATAGAAAGAACAAATTCACTTATAGATAAGTCTTCTATATTCAATATAGTTGAAGAAATTAAAAATGCTAATAAAATATATCTGTACGGAGTTGGTAGCTCTGGTTTAACTGCTACTGAGATGATGCAACGATTAATTAGGATGGGTTTTAACATACACTGTATATCTGACTCTCATATGATGATTATCAACAGTTCAATAGCGTGTCCTGGGGACCTTGTTTTAGGTCTATCTATATCAGGAGAAACAAAAGAAGTTGTAAATGCTTTAAAGGTCTCCAAAAAAAATGGAGCAAAAACAGCTTGTATTACTAGCTTTGATAAAAGCTCTATAACTGAGTTTTCTGATATAATTTTAAAAGTGTATAACACACGTTTTACAGGTATGCATAAATTTATTAATTCCCAGTTTTCTACAATGTATCTTTTAGACTTAATTTCTACAGTATTACTAGAAGATCAAAAACTAGAAGAAAAAATGCAAATAACAATTGATGCAATAATAAATTCATAAGAGTTAGGTATTTATATAATAAAAAGGTGTAGTCTTTATTTTAAACTACACCTTTTTATTATATTTTTCCTATTTAAGATTATTTATTTTTTCTTCTATTGATGTAAGTCTTTCATTTACTAGCCTTCTATCAGATATAACCTTTTTTATTAATTTATAAATTACTATAGGAATTGCTATAATTAAAATTGTATTAAATATTTGAAAAAATAATTCATATGTAAAACCCATAATATATTACTCCTTTTCTAATTTTAAATAAACCCCAATTATTTAAATAATTACCCTATGAATTATATCATATTCGTATTCTCTATTCCAAAAAAATTCTCCAAGCTCATATCCTACTTCTGCTCTAAAATGATTTTTATTCCAGCAATGGAATCAGTACGTTCCTATAATTCTATTTATTTCTCTAAGTTCTATTCCTCCTAATAGACTTTTATTCTGAAAATGCTTTATGAAATTTCAAAATAAGATCTTCTGCTTCAGATAAATTCTCCATTGGGTATTTTCCGTAATATTTGGTAACTCTTTCTGAAGATAGTATTTCAAATAAATCATTAATATCTTTAGTTTCTAACTTTCTAAGTATAAGTCTTTCAGTTTCTATTATTGGAAATTTGCAACTAATTTCATTCACCTATATTCCCCCTCTAAATCTTTATTTTATAATTTACTATATTTATGTTAAAGAAATTTTAAACTTTAATACAAAGTAACTTATAAAAGCAACTACTCCAAGCATAACTGAGGTTTGGATTAATGTTTTTGATTCAAAGTAGAAAAAGTGTTCTGAGAAAATATCTGGATTTATTATATTTCCGCTCTTATCTAAAAAGTCTTTTCCTTTATATCCTAGATACTGTGTGTACATGGTTTCCTTACTTTCATCTAATTCTTTATCATATACAGTTTTTGCCTCCACTTTGGGGGAACTTGAAATAGTATTTCTATCTACCATATCTGCTACATGAAGTCTAAAGTATTTAATTTTACTGTACTTATCTTCATTAAGCAAACTTTCAAGCTCTGACTTATACTCATCTACTTTTGTCATATCATATTTTTCTGCTAATTTTCTTATTTCTTCATCAAATGACTTCCCTAAATCATTTCTGTTTTTCTGTAAACTTTCATTATAACACCACATAAATACAGAAGTTAAAAATGCAATTATACTTATAAAACATAATACCTTTCTAACTCCTTTTATTATAGATTTATGTGTATCTAGAGATACAGAAAGATCTTTTATTACACTATGTAGTTCCTGTTGCATTTCGGTACCATCATCAAATCTTTCAATTGCTTTTCTACAAGCTTCTTCTTCATTTAACCCCTGTAACTTAAGATCATTCACTGATTCAATAAGATGATCTCTCATTTCTTGCTTTAGATCTAAAGTGCTTTTATTTATACCATTTTTATATAGCTTATCTAAATATTCATCTATTAATCTCATAAATTACTCTTCCTCTCCCAAAAACTGATTCATAACCTTTTTAATAAATTGCCACTTTGTTTTTTTACTTTCAGAAACTCATAACCTTCATTTGTTAAATTATAATATTTTCTTTTTCCTCCTGAACTTTGCTCATTCCCCCAATAAGATTCAACTAGTTTTTTAGACTCCATTCTTTTAAGTGCGAGGTACATAGTTCCTTCTTTTAGCTCAAATTCACTTTTTTATCTTACTTGTTTTGCAATTTCATATCCATAACAGTTTTTTTAGAAAGCTTCGGAAATTAACGATTTAACAAAAAAATTAATATTACACATGCAAAGCAATTAATCTTAATATATTTCGTACTAAAAAGCATTATTAAAAATAGCTATTATTAGCTCTCTTTAATAATGCTTTATTTTTTCGTCACACTTTTTTACATCTCGTTTTTTATTTTTATACTAACTCAAATTCCTCAAATACAACTAACATATACTCTATAAATTCCATATTTAATGGTATGGTTTAAACAAATATAACATAAAGGTATAAAAATCAGTTTGTCCTCTTAGCCTTTAAATTGAGTTAATTTACATTGTGTAATTTAAAATTACCTATTAACCATTTCTTTTTCAAATATTATTTGATAACAATATGGACAATACATACCATTATTATCAGCTGGTGGAACAACTATTTGTTTTAATCTCCATCCATTTTTTGCTTCTTCGTTAATGATGTTTTTACACCCTTCAAAATGGCCACCTTTTTTCACTTTAAAGCCTTGCTTTAATGGTACTTCTATAAATTTATATTCAAACATCTTTTATTCCCCCTTCTCATTTTTTATATTTTCTAATATTTTTATTGCATAAATTAAGTGTTGGGTTGGAGTAAAACCAAATTTCTTTTTAAATGCTTTTGAGAAACCACTATGAGTATCATATTGATACTCATAGTGGTTTCTCAACTATTTTGCTAGTCTCAAATATCTCCTTTGAGACTAGCAACAACCTTCTTTCTTGAACATATTACATAATAGACATATTCATTTCAGATTTAAAAACTCTTGAACTCCACAACACTGCCCTACTCATTTCAATCAGCCTACTCCCCACCGCTTCGTCAATATCCAAAAGCTCTTCAACTTCTCTTTCACAACTCACTATAACTAGCAAATTATTAAAATATCTAATTTAACGATTTTAGATTAAAAACAACTAAAAACAAATCAACAATTTGGTTTTGTCAAAATTTAGAATACTTTTCAATAATGATTGAAATAAATCTACTAGATTGCTATAATCAATCTTGAAAGCGTTTTCTCAATAATTGAAAATTTAGATCTTGAAAGGTCTGCGTTATTAAATTAAAAATTATATGAGAGGTATTAAAATGGAAACATTAAAAACAAGATATATTGATTTGCCTACTATGGCAAAATATTTGAAAAAAGTTGGTCCAGAAACTGTTATGAAGCGTCTTGTTCCATATCTAGAAAGCGATTATAAACGTTGGAACGAGTTTCAAAAAATGCCAAGAACTGCACACCATAGTGACATCGGAGTACTTGAATTAATGCCTATAGGAGATTCAGAAACTTATTCATTTAAATACGTAAATGGACATCCTGAAAATCCTAAACACAATTATTTAACAGTAATGGGTATCGGCCTTTTAGCAGAAGTATCAACTGGATTCCCTCTATTTTTAAGTGAATTGACATTAACAACAGCTATTCGTACAGCTGCTACTTCAGTAATGGCTGCAAAGTACTTAGCTAAACCCAATCCAAAGAAAATGGCACTAATTGGAAATGGATGCCAAAGTGAATTTCAAGCCCTTGCTTTTCATCACATATTAGGTATAGAAGAGATTTATTGTTATGATGTGGACCCAGAAGCTACTAGTAAATTGATGGACAATCTAAAAGATGTAAATAATCTTAAGTTAATAAAATGTAATAGCACAAAAGAAGCATGCAAAGGTGTTGACATTATAACAACTGTTACTGCCGACAAAAGAAATGCTATAATTATTACCCCAGATATGGTTGAACCAGGTATGCATATAAATGGGGTTGGTGGAGATTGCCCTGGGAAAACTGAGCTGGATTCAGAAGTTCTTAATATGGGTGATGTCTATGTTGAATTTGAACCTCAAAGTCGTATAGAAGGAGAAATTCAGCATATGGATGAGAACTTTAAAGTGACTGAAATTTGGAATGTAATTAAAACTGGAAAACCTATAGATAGAAAACCTAATGAAATTACTATTTTTGACTCAGTAGGTTTTGCTTTAGAAGATTTTTCAATTTTACGATTAATGTATGACATTGATAAAGAAGAAAATATAGGAGTGCCTCAAATTCTTGTACCAAAATTGGAAAATCCTAAAAATTTATATAGTCTATTAGGCAATAAAGCTATTAACGTATAAAATTTGAAGTAAAAACATTCTGCTGAAAAGTGGAATGTTTTTTACTGTAACTTATTAATATCTATGCTTCGTACCTTTTCTTTAGATAATTTACTTGATTTAAGTTCATTTATGTCGGTATTATTATCGTTTAAATATTTGTTTTTTATTTTAGAATATTTTTTTATATGTTAATATATTAAAAAGAAATTTATTGTATAAAACAATTCTCTTCTTCTTAATCATACTTTAAATAATATATAACTTATTTTAAGTTTAATACATATGATTTGCCATTTTTAGTTTTACCAGATTGTTTAAAGCCAAAACTCTCAAATAGTTTTTGAGAGCATATATTATAATCATATATTTCTTGAACATTTATACATTCAAGTTCCAACTCTCTCGCTCTTAAAATCAATGATCTTAAAACACCTTTTCCAATCCCCTTATTATGATATAGTTTATCGCCTATAACAATTGGTAAATTATCTTTACACAAAGCCACATCCCCAATAGGCTTATATTTATTTTCTTCTAAAACTTCTATAAAATATAATTCTCCTCTACAATTTAAATACTCATACATCCTTTTAAGCTTTTCTTTTGTATATACACTAGCCGCTGGCCCATCAACTAGCTTTACTAGTTCTAAATCTTGATACCATTGAAGTGCAAAATTATAATCATCATCAAATCTTCTTAATCTTAATTTACTGTCTATGTAAATTATTTGAGGTTGGTTTATTTTATCAATAGGCATTTAATCCTCCTTAAATTTGTTTTGTAGTTTCTATATAAATATCATTTAAATACTATTCATAAAAGTATCTTATATTTATAATTTTCTTTTAATACTTCTTAACTCCTGCTACACTTTAAGTAGTAGTTTGAAAATTCGTTTAATTTCAAAGAGGTGTATATGAATAGAAGTTTATTAAAAAATAAGTATTTTAGTTTATTAATGGCTGCAAACTTTATATCTACAGTAGGTACAATAGTACAATTTATAATGGCATTCTATTCACCTACAAGTGAGGGAGTAATAAGAATAATAGTAAAAGACAAGAATCTATCTGATGCATACGCTGTAAATTCTTTTATTGACTCAATAGAGTATATGATAGCTCCAATGCTAGGTGCTATTGTTTATAGCTTATTTGGATTGAAAATTATATTTTTACTAAATGGCTTAAGCTTTATTTTAGCTGCTATTTTACAGTTTAAAATACATATACCTCTAAAAAAAGAAACTATAGATAAGTTAAGTTTTAAAAAATTCAATTCTGATTTCATTCAAGGAATAACATATATTTTTAATAATAAAAATTTGTGGTATTTAGCTGTTACTATTATGCTTTTTAATTTCTTTTCCGCTCCTTTGTTCTCTGTAGGAACGGGATACATAGCTAAACTACAATTTAAAGTAAGTAATGAACAGTTTTCACTAATAGAAACTATAGGCGTCATAGCATCATTTATGGGTCCAGTTTTATATGCATTTACTAAAAATAAAATATCACTTCAAAAACTATTTCAATTATCAATACTTATATCTGCAATACTTATATTATTAATCTCATTAATAAGTACTAATTTTTTAAATAACTTATTTGGTTCATATGTACTGTACTTAATATTGTTTTTTATAATAAGTTTAGTTGAAGGACCTCTTAATATCGCAATTATGACATTAATTCAAAACTCTATAGATATTGAATATATAGGAAGATCTAACGGTATTATCACTACAATGTTTATTGGATTAGTTCCATTAGGACAGTTGTTCTATGGAATGTTATTTGATTATATGTATATAGCTATTCCATATGTTATTTCAGCTATTGCATATATTGCTTTAATAATGTTTTATATACGAAAATGTATGTTATTGCGTAAGCATAATATTGAATAAATAAAACAATTTCACCTAATGATATTAATATATATTTTTATTACTATTTTGCTAAGCTTTAAATAAAAAGAGTATTTTAAAGGGGGTTAATTAATTGAAAAATATAGTTATAACTGATAATTGTAATCCTAAGTTTGCATATAACTTAAGTAAAAAATATAATCTAGGTATTGAGGTTCAATCATTTCATGATCCTTATATATTAGAAACAAATCCTAATTTAAAAACTACATATAAAGAATTATTTAAAAACTTTAATTATAGTAAATCAATCCATGCTCCATTTTGGGAATTAAATTTAGGCAGCAAAATGAGAGAAATTACTGAAGTAACTATTAAAATGTTTGATTTTACATATACTATCGCAAAAGAACTAGGATGTACAGATATAATCGTTCATAATGGTTATATACCCAATACTTCATGGGAATCAGCTTGGATAGAAAGGGCATCTGAAAAATGGATTTTATTTTTAGAAAGTAGGAATGATATTAATTTTTATATAGAAAACCAATTTGAACTAAACAGTTCTATCATATGTAAATTAGTTGATAAAGTAAATTTAAGTAACTTCAAGGTATGTTTAGATATTGGTCATGTTAATGCCCATTCAGAAGAATCACTAATTAATTGGATAGAAAATCTAGGAAATAGAATCGGATACGTTCACTTGCATAATAATAATGGAAAAATAGATGAGCATAATGGATTAGATAAAGGCAGTATTGAAATATCTAGCGTATTAGAAAATTTAGAAAATCACTCACCAAATGCTATCTGGTGCCTTGAAACTTGTGAGTCAGATATAGAAAGCTCTTACTTAATTTTAGAAAAGTTTATAAGACTTTAAAATAAATGACCTTAAAATCTAAAAAAAATTTTAAGGTCATTTTTATATTTATACTTTTACCTATAAAATGTTTTTAAGCTTTTCAATATATTCCTCTCTTACAAACTCTAACTTTTCTAATAATTTTATACTAGGTTCATTGAGTGGATCAACGATGTGACTAATTATAATTTTATTGCTTTAGTTGCAATAAATGTGTCAATATGATTATCTAATAATCCATCCCCTAATTTATCTTCATAAAAACCACTAATTACAAAACCAACATCTATTTGACCACCTATTTGACTTTGTAAAGAATGCCCAAATTCTAATGTATCTTTTGTTTCTATTCTTTCTTCTAACTGGTCCTTTGGAAGCTGTTCTATATCAGAGTATGGTATGCTGTTTCTTACAATAAGTTTATTATTTTTTTCCCATTCGTATAAATCAAATATATATGAAATAGGATTTGCAAATCCTGATATTAATACTCCCCCTGGCTTTAAAACTCTATAACACTCAGCCCATACCTTTTCGACATTATCAACAAAACAGTTAGAAACTGCATGAAATATAAAGTCAAAAGTTTCATTATCAAATCTTGATAAATCCCTCATATCCCCTTGTTCAATGTTTATATTTAAATCATCTCTATTCGCTACCATTTTATCTTTTGATAATTGTTCTTTGCTGTTATCGAAAACAGTTACATTAGCTCCAAGCGCTGAAAATATAGGTCCTTGCTGCCCTCCTCCAGATGCCAGGCATAATAGATCTTTTCCTGATACATCTCCAATCCAATTTTTAGGAACAGGCTTTGTTGGTGTTAATAATATTGTGTACTCTCCTTTTTTAGCCCTTTCAATATCGCTGGAACTTACGGGTATTGTCCATTTGTTTCCTATTTTAACTTCATTATCCCAAGCAAGTTCATTGTGTTTTCTTATATCCATATGTACCCCCTACTATTTGTTAATACAATTATATTCTCTAAATCATTAAATATATAAAAATAATTAGAATCAAAATTCCTACAAACATTTGAAACTTCTTATTGTTCTTATAATTCATCAATGTCATAACACTTAACAACGTTATAAATAATAAGTCTATGAGCATTATAGGTATTTCAATAATCCCAAATAATTTTAAAATTACTAATAACATTGAAACTAATGAAATTATTGATGCTAAGTTAGATAAAAATTCTCTTTTCATATGAATACCCATTTAATATAATTGACTTAAACGCTCTTTCTACCTATATATAAACAATGTTTACTATATCCTATTAAGTTGGTATTCTCACAAGTATCTAAGTGATATGTATATGTTTTATTCATTTAAATTAACACTTAAACTTGAAAGTTGTCTATTGTAGCCAATACACCATGCTAACTCCATAGCAAGTGTAGCAATTCTATCCTTTTGTAACGGATTGGACTCATTTGATAGACTTCTTGCATCCCATTCTTCACAATCTAAATTATCTGCTGCGTAGAAAAAATGAAATATATCTTTTTCTCTAAATTGAGCAAGAGCTGCAAGCGCTGAACATTCCATGTCTACACAAATACATCCTTGTGATTTTCTCAATTTAACCTTATCATGTGTCTCTCTATATATGCCATCTGTTGTCCACACTTTTCCTATATGGTATTTTAAATTATAATGATTTAGTATATTTTCAAATACATCTACATATTTTAGATTTACATCTATTTCATTTGAATGTGGTGCATAATGAAAACTAGTACCCTCATCTCTCATAGCTTTATTAGGTATGATTATGGAACAGTCATCTATAGATGAATCCAGTACACCGCAAGTACCGAAAACAATTAATTTTTCAGCACCCATTGCAAAAATATCTTCTATTACTGCAACACAGCCTGGAGCACCAACATAAGATGTAAATAAAGCAACTTCAAGACCCTTGTAATTTGCTTTGTAAATAGGAATTTCCATATTTGCTATATAAGTTGAAGTAATTTTAACAGCATTGAGTTCATTTACCAATCTATCAAATGTAAATTTTGAAAAACATGATACTGCAATTTTAGGAAATCCATCAATTGGTTTAATAATATCAAAAGCATTGATTATAGCAGATTTATTTTTATCGAACTCTTTAAGTATCATATATTCCTCCTGAATTCTTATTTGTATAATATCAAACTTTTAAGTAATACTACTCTATTCTACCTTTTTACCTATATACTCTATTGTATGATGATAATGATTGCCTATTTCTTCATCTATATCTAGTTCCATACCTGAACTTACAGATAATGCCTCTAACCCTTTAAAAAGTTCTAAAACTTCATCTGAATTATCATAATAATATCTATAGCAATCATAGTCATCAAAGTATAAAGTATTTTTCTCTCCACAAGATTTATCTAAGTTTTTAATATAATAATCATCTAATGTTGAAAATGCAGTAAAATATACAATTCCATTAGGCTTTAATCCTTTTTTTATATTATTAATAATTAAATCAATCTCACTTTTTTTAAAGAAATTTAGTACCCATGAAACTATTATTAGGGAATATGAACTTTCACTTATATCAAAGTTTCTAATATCCATTACCTTTGCTTTTGTATTTAAGTTTAATTGACTAGACTTTTGTATATACTTATTTATATTTTGATGAGAAATATCAATCGCTTCAACATCAAAACCTATCTCTGAAAAAAAGAGTGAATTTCTACCGCACCCTGTTCCTAAGTCTAAAACCTTGCCTTTCTCAATTAATCCTAAATATTCTATAAGTTTATGTTCAGGCTCATCTCCATATAATTCTTTTATTGATTTATACAGCTCTATCCAATTTCCCATAAAATCCTCCTATTTTAAAAGTCTAATATCTCTTTTCAATTTGTATTACTATAAAATATTAAACTAAATAAATATATATCCTTTCGAGTATATAATTTATATATAAAAATTATTTGTTAACGCAACAAAATAGCTAAACCATAAATAATGGTTTAGCTATTTTTACATTTTATTAAATTAATTTTAGCAAATTAGCCATCTCAATAGCTGTAACTGCTGCATCATATCCCTTGTTTCCAGCTTTAGTACCAGCTCTCTCTATAGCTTGTTCTATTGTATCGGTAGTTAAAACTCCAAATATAACTGGTAACTCCTCACTCAGTGATACAGATGAAATTCCCTTAGAAGCTTCTGCACATACATAGTCAAAATGAGGTGTTGACCCTTTTATAACAGCTCCCAAGCATATAACAGCATCATACTTTTTAGACTGTGCCATTTTTTTAGCAACTAGTGGGATTTCAAAAGCCCCAGGAACCCAAGAAACTTCGATACTATCTTCGTCTACTCCATGTCTTTTTAATCCATCTAACGCCCCACCTAATAATTTAGATACTATAAACTCATTAAATCTTCCAACAACTATCCCTATTTTAATATCTTTAGCTACTAAGTTACCTTCTATTATTCTCATATACAGCTCTCCTTTAGTCTAATTTATGTAATTTGCAATTATGCTAATAAATGCCCTAGCTTTTCTTTCTTTGTTTTTAAATAAAATGCATTAACATCATTATGATTCATTTGTATAGGTACTCTTTCTACTATATCTATCCCATGTTCACTTAAATCATTTATTTTTCTTGGATTATTTGTCATTAACCTAAGTTTTCTAGCTCCTAAATCTTTAAGTATATGAGCGCCTATAAAATACTCCCTCATATCTGCTTTGAATCCTAGTTTTAAATTTGCATCTACTGTATCAAACCCCTCATCTTGTAAGGCATATACTCTTAGTTTATTTATTAGACCTATACCTCTACCTTCTTGTCTTAGATATAATAATATCCCTTTACCTTCTTTTGCTATTGCTTTCATAGCTGCATCATATTGTTCTCCACAATCACAACGTTTAGAGCCTAATACATCTCCTGTTAAACATTCAGAGTGAACTCTTGTTAATACTTCATCACCTGGTAAAATATCTCCCATTACTAAAGCTACATGATGCTCTCCATTTAACTTATTTATAAATCCATACATTTTGAAATCTCCATATTTTGTTGGCATATTTGTTTCAACAACTCTTTCTATATGGCATTCATTACTTTTTCTATACTCAACTAAGTCTTTTATAGTTATAATTTTGAGATTATGTATTTTACAAAATTCTATTAACTCATCAGTTCTAGCCATGGTTCCATCCTTACTCATAATTTCACATATTACTCCTCCTGGTTTTAACCCAGCTAACCTAGCTAAATCAACAGCTGCTTCTGTATGTCCATTTCTGACTAAAACTCCACCTTTTCTAGCTTTTAGCGGAAATATGTGTCCTGGTCTTCTAAAGTCATTTGGAGTAGATTCTTTTTCTAATACCTTTTGTATAGTTAAAGCTCTTTCGTAAGCTGATATACCAGTTGTTGTTTCTATATGATCTATACTTACAGTAAAAGCAGTTTCATGATTATCAGTGTTGTCTTTTACCATTTGAGGAATATTTAGTCTTTTTAAATATTCCTCAGTAAGTGGCATACAGATAAGTCCCTTACCATAAGTTGCCATGAAGTTTATAGCTTCAGGAGTTACCTTTTCTGCGGCCATTAACAAATCTCCTTCATTTTCTCTATCTTCATCATCTATAACTACAACTATCTTACCATCCCTTATATCCTCTATTGCCTCTTCAATGTAATTAAATTTATACATTTTTTCTACCTCCAATTTATTTTAAATAAATCCATTTTCTTTAAGAAAAGTTTCATTTATATTGTTAGCTTGTTGTTTGTTAGGTTTACTAATTCCTAATAGCTTTTCAACATATTTGCCTATAATGTCACATTCTAGATTTACGCTATCTCCAATATTTTTGCTTGATAATATAGTTTGCTGTAGTGTATGTGGTATTATAGAAACCTTAAATACATCATCATCTACATATGCTATTGTTAGGCTTATTCCATCAATAGTTATAGAACCTTTATATACAATGTATCTAAGTATATCTACTGAAGTTTTTATGGTTATCCAAATTGCATTATCTTCCTTTTTTAAATCTTTTATATATCCTATACCATCTATATGTCCACTAACTAAATGACCTCCTAGTCTAGTGCTTAAACTCAATGCCCTTTCTAAATTTACCTTACTTCCTATTTTTAAAGTATTTAAATTACTTTTTCTAATAGTTTCTGCCATTACATCGGCTTCAAATGTTCCTTTGCTTATATTTGTTACAGTTAGACAAACGCCATTTGTACAAATGCTATCTCCTATTTCAGTTGTCTCTAAAACTTTATTACAATTAATAATAAGCTTAGATGACTTAACTCCATTTTTTATGTGCGTTATAGTACCGATTTCCTCAACTATTCCCGTAAACAATTAATTGTCACTTCCTTTCAAGTATCCTTCAATTAAAATGTCTGAACCTACTTGTTTATAGTCTAATTGATGAAGCTTAAATGCTTCTTTTATATCAGATACACCTTCTCCTCCAATTGGAGTTTTAGAGCTTTCCCCTCCTAGTATAATAGGGGCTACATATACTTGAACTTTATCAACTATATTTTCATTTATTGCTGAATAATTTAATCTTGATCCTCCTTCAATTAAAATACTATCTATCTTTAATTCCCCTAATTTATTTATCATTTCTTTTAGATCGACTAAGTTGTTTTTTAAATTAACAGTTAATATTTCAACACCTTTATCCTCTAGTAATTTCATTACATTTTTATTTGCATTTTTTGTAGTTACTACAATAGTTCTAATTGATTTTGAACTAAATACAATTTTTGAATCTATAGGTATTTTAAGTGTTGTGTCTACTATAATCCTTATTGGATTTTTACCGTTTTCTAATCTGCAATCTAACATTGGATTATCTTTTATAACAGTATTTATCCCAACCAATATACCCATTACTTCACTTCTTAACTTATGTACGTATCTTCTTGACTCATCACAGCTTATCCATTTTGATTGACCTGTAGTTGTTGCTATTTTCCCATCTAAACTCATGGCAACTTTCATAACTACAAATGGTTTTTTATTTTTTATATATTTTAAAAAAACTTCATTTAATTTTTTATTTTCTTTATCTAAAACTCCAACCTTAACTTCAATACCTGCATCTCTAAGTTTTTTAACTCCTTTTCCTTGTACTAGCGGATTTGGATCTACAGATGATATAACAACTTTATTTATTTTACTTTCTATAATTTTATCTACACAAGGAGGCGTTTTACCAAAATGAGAACAAGGTTCTAAATTTACATACATAGTTGATCCATTTAAACTCTGTCTTGAATTTTCAATTGCATTTATCTCTGCGTGTTTTCCTCCATACCTTTCATGATATCCTGTACCTATAATTTTGTTATCTTTAACTATAACTGCTCCAACCATAGGATTAGGATTAACTTTTCCTATTCCTTTTCTTGCAAGATTAATAGCTAAACCCATATAATATTCATCCATTATATTCTCCTTTCACATCTTGTGATTTATAAAAGAAAATAATAAAAGCCCTGAGTTTTAAACTCAGGGCTTTTGTATCATAAAAATACACATATTAAATTAATTAAAAAAGCTCTGAAATATAAAATATTTCAGAGCTTACAAATCAAAATAATAGTATATGCTTATATACATTATAATACATTATCTTCTTTCATCCAGACTTTACTGTCGGCTTCGGAGTTTCACCGAATCATGCCATTTACGGCTCGCGGGCTTTACCGCCGGTAGGGAATTTCACCCTGCCCTGAAGATTATTCAATTCTAATTAGATAATAATTCTTATATGTTAAATTGTCAACATATAAAATTAATTTTTTAATTAAATGACTTATGAATATATATATTGCTATCTACTACATTGTTGCTTTTTATTAATGCATATTTATAGTCATTTATAAAGTTTGAGTTCTCAGTTTTTATAATCCTTACTTCTTTAGAATTAGTGTTATTTGCTATATTTACAATGTTTACAGTAAAAAATTTTTCATTCGTATTTGATAGCAATTCTATTATTTTTTTCTGGCTTAATGTTGAACAAATTTCACCTATATCAACCATAATAATATATTTACTTTTGCATTTTTCTATTAATAAATTTAAGTCTTTATCATCGGAATAAATTATTTTAGCACCTATATTTTTTAATTCAGTTATGTCTAAACACTTGTTGCTAGTTACTATATTAAAATTAGATATTATCTCATTAAAACTTTTTACTGTGTTAATAATGCTAGTGTCATATTCGTCTGTTATCATTAGTGCACTTAATAAGTTATCGTTAGGAATACTTGCTTGTTCAAGGTTTTTTTTCATTTCTTTTATATCATATATTTTTTCGAAATTATTATTTGGATATTTGTAACTATTTCCTACTGGGCAATTTGTATACTTATTTAAACACTCTAGTGCTTTGCTTATTTTCCCACATTCAATATATGCTAAGCACTCCATAAAATATAAATCTTTAAAATGTGGAATTGACAATCTAATTTCTTCTATAAATTTTAAAGACTTATAAAATTGCTTTTCATTTGAATATGCCTTTACTATATTCATAATTAAGTATGGATAAAATACATAATTATATTTCATCTCCATAAGGTTTAAAGATTTTTCATAAGCCTCTATCGATCTTTTAAAATCTGTAATTCTTGCGTATTCATTACCTAAAACATAAAAATAATAGGCATCTTTTTCTTCTTCTGTGTATGTATTTAAAATCCCCATATTTCTTTTATATTTAGACTCTATATTAACCTTATTTGGGTCATATCCATAATGATAAATTTTAATATCTATATTTTCAATACACTTATCTTTATTATGTTTTTGAATACAATTAGCTATTTGTTCATGTACCTTCCCTCTAAATCTATACTTTCTTTTATTTTTAAAAAATCTAAAAACTCCATATTCTCCTACTTCAGTTCCTCTGATTATATTTGTTAGTCTAAAAAAATATCCCTCTGCTAATTTTTTGCTACTTAATAATGCTTTCAATTTTTCCAAATCTTCTTTTGAGATTTCTTCATCGGCATCTAAAAATAATATATAATCTTTGGTAGCATACTCTAAAGATACATTTCTAGCTTCACTAAAATCATTTTTCCATTTATGGTTTATTACCTTTGCGTTGTAATTACTACATATATTTAAAGTTTCATCATTTGATCCTGTATCCACAATTATAATTTCATCTGCTATTGACTCTATACTATCTAAACATCTCTTTATGTTTTTTTCCTCATTTTTGACTATCATACAAACACTCAAACTCTTCAATCTATCCACTCCCAATTATAAATTTAATAAAAATTTACTTTTATAAATATACAATTTGCTTTATTGATTTTAAAAAAGAGGCTTACCATAATTAATATGATAAACCTCTGAAATTTATAAATCTTTCCCAGTAAAATCTTTACTTGCACTTGTTAAAAAACCTATAGATGAAAACAATAAATTTTTAATTAATATTAAAGATGGATTATTTACATTAATATCTACTACATAAGCACATATGGTAACAATCATCGCCATTACAGCAAAAGTTCCTACCACTAAAATTTTAGTCTTTAATAACTTAGGACTAGAAGTGCATGTTTTGGTTGATCGCTCTAGTATATATCCTGCAATAGAAGAAAATGCTGTTCGTATAGTAACTAGGTTTCCAGTAGCGTCTAGTTCAGTATCGAAAATTGATATACACACAACTAAAAATGAAATTAATGCTAGAATTATTAAATATTTACATGCTATTCCTAGTTCGTTAAAAAATTTTTTTATTTCATCTAAAATAATTTTTATTCCTCTTTTTATCATATTAATCACCATCATAACTATTTAAATATAGTTACTTATTATAATATGTCTTTAAAATAAGCATTGTTACTTAATTGGAATCAATATCCATTTTAGTTTTATTTTATTTTTTTGGGTAATTAAATATTAGTTATAAATTTCATAAAAAAGGAAGCGATTTTAATGTTTGGTTTACTAGAAGGCCTAGTTGAGAAAAATAAGGAGTATATAAAAGATGGTGATGTTGCTAATTACATACCTGCCCTTTCTAAGGTAGATAAAAATCAACTAGGAATAGCTATTATATATTTGACAAAAGATGGCTATAAAGATTATTTTGCTGGAGATTATACTACTAACTTTGCAATTGAAAGTACATCTAAAGTTATTACACTTATAATGGCTATGATGGATCATTCTCCAGAATATGTTTTTCAAAAAATTGGTACTGAGCCCAGTGGTTTTCCATTTAATTCAATACTAAATATGAACATAAATAATAAAGAGGTTCCTTCTAACCCGTTCATAAATGCCGGCGCAATAGTAGTTAATTCTTTAATTAAAGGTAAAGATAGCGAAGAAAAAATTAATAGAATTTTAAATTTTACTAGGAAGTTAGCTAATAATGATTTTATAGATGTAAATGAGGAAGTTTACTTATCTGAAAAAAGAACAGGAGATATAAACAGATCTTTAGGTTATTATCTTAAAGGTAAAAATGTAATTTCAGGAGATGTAGAAGATATTTTAGACGCTTACTTTAAACAATGTTCTATATCTGTGTGTGCACTAGATTTAGCTAAAATAGGATCTGTATTAGCTAATAAAGGTGTTTGCCCTTGGAATAACAAAAAACTAATCCCTGAAGATATATGTACAATTACCAAATCAATAATGGTTACGTGTGGTTTATACGATGAATCAGGTTCATTTGCAGTGCATATAGGTGTTCCTGCTAAGTCTGGTGTTGGTGGTGGCATTTTGGCTACAGTTCCTAATAAAATGGGTATTGGTATATATGGTCCATCTCTTGACTCAAAAGGAAATAGTGTTGCAGGGATTAAGCTATTACAAGAATTATCTAAAACTTTAGATTTAAACATATTTGAATAAAGAAAAAGCAACCTAATATTTATTAGATTGCTTTTTCTTTAATTGATGACTTTATATAAATGATCCTATACAAAGCAATGCTATTGATAGTACCATTATCATTCCAACAAGTGGCATAACAAACTTCAACCATTTGTCATAAGTCACATTTACCATAGCAAGCGATGCTAATATTAAACCAGTTGGTGTTATTATACCAATTAAAAAATGGGTTTTTGCACGCTTCTATGTGTTGTAATTTCAATGGTTATATCTGAAAGTTTGTTATCAATGGTGACAATATGGTGACTGTAAATTTATATTTAATTATTATCCTTCACCTAAATTTAAATTAGGTAAAAATAGAAGAAGCCCTCACCTACTGGCAATAGGTAAGAGCCACCCAAAAAAACATCCATTTAATTGCTATACTATTAAGTCTTTAATTTCCTTACTTAATAGTATAACAAATAAGTTAAATCATATTCAAGTATAAATTTGGGGTTGGCTTTAGGATTTCTTCTATATCAAAGAGGAGAATGAAGAAGATGAAGTGTAGATTATTATTTAATGAAGAGCCAATAACAATAAATAGATTAGCAGCTAATGTATTAGGATTAAATGAGGCTATAGTAGTACAACAAATACACTACTGGCTAAACATTAATGAGAAAGCTAAGATAAATATATATGATGATAAAGTATGGACTTATAACACTTACGATGTATGGCAAAAAGAAAATTTCACTTTCTGGAGTGTTAGAACTTTAAAGTCTATATTTAAAAAATTAGAAGATAAAGGTATCTTAATCAAAGGTAATTATAATAAAAAGAAATACGATCGTACTTTATGGATAACTCTAGACTATAACAAATTAGAGGAATTATTATTACAGTATGAAAACGACACTGAATGTAACCATAACTCTGGTGAAAACATAGAAAACGTTGAAATTTCAACAAAGTGCAAAAATTACACTATGAGTGATTCCAACAAAGTGCAACATCTGCACAATGGAGAGTGCAATATCTTCACTATGGATAGTGCAACATCTGCACCACCTATACCAAAGACTACCAAAGACTATACAAAGACTTCTATTAGTACTACGCATAAAGATGCTGTAGTGGAAAAAATAGAAGCTCCTAATACAAATAAAGAACTTATAGAATCTACTACTCATTTAATAATCGACTCTTCTAATAAGGAATATAAGATTAAGAAATGGAAAAAAGATAGACTTGTAAAAGCTATTGATATATTTAAGCAACAAGAAGGTGTATATTTTTCTTTACTTGAGAAGATTTATAATGATGATAAGAACTTTGCTACATATCAATCTAAAAATGTTGCTCAGCAAGATAAACAAGTTAAAACTAGATTTCATAATATAAACCAAACTTTTACTAAATATAGCCCAGATGAATTAGAGAAAATACTTCAAGAAAGTCAAAAGGATAAATTTAAATAGGATTGTATTATTAAAATGATATTAAAATGATATTAAAATGATATTAAAATGTTTATTAGGTAAAGTTCAAAATTAGGAACTTTGTTAATTTCAAATATAGTATTTGCAATAAGTTTAAGTATCAATCCTTATAAGTAAAAATATAATATAGATATAGGTATTAGTATTACTGTTCGTCACAACAAGTTGTTCCTCATCTGTTCAAAACGATAAAACATGTTTTGCCCAGAAAATTTTTATATTGCTTTGTGAATGAAGAGTAGTAAAATTAAAATGATATTAAAACTTAGACAAAGTATATGTCTAAAATAAAAACGAAATACAGTAATTGCAATGGTTACAAAGGTTGTTCCTAAAGAGAAGATATAATAAACTTAAATAGGGGGTATTATTATGAAATATGGAGTAAGAAAACCAAGTTTAAAGAAATCTATTAGTGCAAGAACTACAGGTAGAGCTAAAAGGGCTGTTAAAAAAGCTGTTATTCCAGGTTACGGTACAAAAGGAAGAGGTTGGGTAACTAACCCCAAAAAAGCAGCTTACAATAAAGTTTATAAAAAAACTACATTCTCGATTTTTGATATATTTAAATTGTTTAAGTAATTGAAAATACTATAATTGTACATTCTTTACTCTATATAAACGTTGAAATTCCAATGATTATATGAAATGTTCATATATTTACTTTTTGATTTTGTTCGTGTTATACTCTTAAAAAACAACTTTAGGAGGAAATATGTACACACGTATAAGTAACTCTGATTTTAGAAAATTAATCAAATTTAATCAAGATAGAACCTTAGAATTAGAGGTAATTAGTGATAATATTAATTTTTCTGATTCTTTTAAATTTTACTCATCATCTGATACAAATGATTCAATTATAATTTCTGGGTTTAAAGATAAAAATAAAGAGATTTTAATTAATTCATTTAAACTTAAAACTAGCTCTATTTCACAAGTTAGAGTTGCTTTTGATGAGAACTATCAAAACAATAGAAATAACAGTAATTTAAAGTTAATCTTAGACGATAACTCATTGATTAGCATTAGCTTTGAAATATCTATTGAACTTAATTGAACTTAATTTTCTGTTATGTGTATTTCCATTTTAGGAACTCAAATGCATTAAGTAAGCGCTAATGAAATAGTAATTTCAAAGGGGTGTCCAAAATGAGAACACCTTAAAATAGTGCTCTATAAAGAATGCTTATAGTGCTTATTAAGCACATCAGGTAATTATAAATATATGAACTAAATAATAGTTATAACTCATGAGAAGCTGATGCAAGGATTGTTTGCATGAGGTTAAATTAGTATAAGTAAAACTAAAGGCGATAATATCGTACTCAGGTCAAAAGAAATTGATGAAGGTTAAAAGCTGGTGGCAAGATTGTTTACATCAGGTCAAAATGAAAAGATAATCACTCGTACAAATAATACGAGTTCAAACTTTCTATTCGTATGAAGTTCTAATATTAATGAGAAAATAACTATTACAAATAGTAATAGTGCGGAAAGAAGATTTATCTAACTGAGGATGAAAAGCTGAAACGTACAATATACGTATCAGGTCAAAATAGAGAAATGTGGTTAGGTTATTGCAAAATAGTACAAGCTGATTTCCCTTTTATAATGTAAGTTCATATACTTCTGTACGTCACTAAACTTCCTTTACAGAAGTATATGAAACTGTACAAGATAAATGTTCCACTTTTAATACAAATGTACAAATAAATTTCAAGCTAACAAATTCTAGAATGAAAATTTATCACTTTAGAATTACACTCAATATCATTCTCTTCATTGTTTGTGCTACATGGATTATCATAATTTATATTTAATTTAGGAGGTAGTTTAGTTATAAATGGTCTTAATACTCCATTTTCATCAGGGATTAAGTTTAAACTATGGAATCTTTCAAGGTTTAATAAGTCTTCCATCTCATAAGGTTTAAGTTCTTCTGATAATAGTTTAAAGTTAACTTTATCACTTCCCGCTAATAACATATAACTAAATCCTGCTCCCTTTAGGTCATCTAATATATGTTCTAGTTGTAAAAGGCTCTGAGTGGCAAATACAGGCTTTAATCTATACTTTCTCATTTGTGTTAGAAGTGGTTTAAGATAATTAGTTACAATTGGAACTTGGTGTGGTTCATCTATCATGAAATGTACTCTCTTCAACTCTTCTCCATTTGACTTAGAGTACCTATTGACACATGCTTCCCAAATCCTAGTAACAAAGTATAGAGTTAGCATATTTTTCATATGTTGAGATCCAAATTTATCTTGTCTCATTTTAATAACTATTACTTTACCTTCATTAAAGTATTCTTCAAAATTAATATTATCAGCTACATTCTTTTGTAACATATATTCTAGACGTGGAGATTCAGCCATGACACTTACTCTATCAAGTATACGTTCTATTTTACTTTCACAGGTTTCACCATTGTCTTCTCCTTTTAAGTCTCCTTTTGTATGTTTATCATTTAGTTTAAGTAAGTTTCTAACATGCTTATCACAAAATGATTTAAATTCTTCTGGTATATTAGCTATTAAATTCATTCTAGTATCATAGAACTCTAAACAGTCTATTATTTCTCTAAAGCTAGCATGTTGGTTTACAGCATATGTTATATTAGCAGCACTAACAAAAAATCTCCTCATAGCACTTGTTAGATCTTGACCGAAATTAAAGCTATTAATTAATTGAGTTATTAATTGACTCTTTTCAGATATTACATCTAGTTTATCCATTAAGTCCATATCATCAGTGTAATACTTCTCATTGTAAGCTATACTTTCCATACACTCCATTTTAGATAAGTCTTTTAATACTAATTTATCTTTAGGTACAATTTGCTGTATAGTATTAGCTAAATCATTGTTTCCTATATAATCTAGGATAACAAGACTATCACCATGTTTAATACAATCATTAGAATAATTCTTCAATCCTTCAGTTTTACCACTTCCCTGTTTTCCTGTTATAGCTAAACCTGTATCTTGATCAGGATTAGGATTAAGATATGATTTATGAGACTTACCTTTTCTACTAGATATACCCGTAGATATATATCCCTTCTTACATATATTAGGTACAGATTCCTCATTTATAGAATTTGATTCTATATTGTGTTTAGTTATCAATTCCTTACCCGGTTGGACTACTATACTTCCAACTTCTTCTGCAGACATAAGATTTGATGATACTTGACTTGGTAGGCTACATTTATTTAGATCTACTTTAAGCTTATTTGACAGCTTCTTAGCTCTTAATGTATTATCTCCATCTAACTCATTGAATGACTGAGCTAAAGATTGTATATTAGTTTTTTCAATATTTTTATCTTTAGATTCACTCATAAGTAATATTTGTGTTGATATTATATCTAGTTGGCCTTTAGTCTTTGTATCTTTAGATAAATCTTTCTTTTGTAATACTCCTAATGTTCTATTTAGTGCAGTCATATCATCAGATTTTCGTTTCTCTCCTAATAACTCAGATACTCCAGATAATATATCTTCTCCACCTCTAATTAATATCCTTAATGCTGATTTTAAAATGGAATCTCTATTTAATCTTATTTTATCTAGACTTTTTCCCTCTTTTACTTTATCCATTGCCTTATTATAGTTAGTTTGAAATCCTAGTTTTTTATATGGACTCATATAGTTGAAGTTATAATAGATACCTAATTTATCTCCCGAACTCATAATATCTACTACATTAAGTTGTTTAGCTAGTATTTCATTAGATTTTTTATCTGCTATATTTAAAGATAAAGCATCTTCTTTAGTAAACTCCATGCTTATTTTACTACAATTATCTTTCAATGTAGGTATGTCTAAAACTCTTTTTACTTCTACTTTATCCCAACAACTAGATAGCTGATCTAATACTAATGAGTTGTATATACTTGGAACTATTAAATAAAACTCTATTCCTTCATCCTTAGATATATAAATGTAGTAAGCTATTTTCGTAGGGGCTTCTACAAACCACGTCTTTTCTTGCTTATATATTCTCTTTGATATACCCTTATAGCATTTATTTATAACCTTAGATATTTCAGTAGATTTATAATTTCTAGTATTTTGATGAGGTATTATTTTGTAATAACTTAATTGTTGCTTAGTACTTAGTAATTGAAAATAGTCTGTTATTTTTATAGATTTCATATACGTTTAGCCTCCTTATGTTTATCTTCTAAGAAATTCAAATTCTTTTCATGACTTTCATTTTTCTGGCCATTATAATGATTCTTACATCCTTCAACGAATAAACACATATGTCCATCCATACCATTTCCTTTTACTTTATCGTAGTTCTCACCTTTTCCATATCCGTTAGATCTTCTATTTAATTCTTTTAAATAAGGTTCTTTGTCTATACCTGCATGGCCTACCATAAAGCTACTTCCCAAATACGAACTACCGTCCTCTAATAAAATTATTACAGGTCTTCTTTTACCTCCTCTTCCACTATCCATTATCTTCTTTATATTCTCATTAGACTCCTTATCTATAGGTTCTACATCTGCATGCTTTCCTCCGCCCATTCTAGAACAAACTATATAGTACCCCGTATAATAATCTATCATTACAAACTTTTCATCTACACTTAGTTCTTTATCAAATTGATTCCAATCTATCATCTGTGATTGCTTTATAATTTCATTACGTTGATAATCATCTATTCTATACTCATTATTAGCAAAGGACTTACTAGGAACTATTAACACCAACATTATTAATAAGATACTAACTATTTTCTTACAATGCTTTATAGCTAAATTAATTATTTTCATATAATCATACCCCCTATAAAGTTGCTATTATAGCTGCTATAACAAGAACTAGCACAATATATTTTGTAGTATCTTTAAATCCTAAAAATCTAAGAACTATTAATATAGCTAGAATAATTAAAACTATATCTGGTGCAATACCTTGTAGTTTATCTATTAAGAAGCTCGGATCTTTAATTGATTTACCTATAAACTTTACTACTTCGCTGCATCCTTTAAAGAATCCACCTATTACATCGCACATAGTATTAAAATTATCTACTGCCTCTTGAGTTCTAGATAGCTTACCATTTGGAGATTTTGTGAGGATACTTTCTATAAGAGTTTTTGCATCTTCTAATGTTTTAGGACTGAATAATAGCATTCTACTTTCCTCCTAATCTAAAAATCATGTCTACCGCTCTAGGTAAAAACTTAATCATTAACGCAAAAGAAGTATACTTTACCGCTACCTTACCTATTTGTTCTACAGTTCCGCTTACAACACATTTAATACATTCTACTGCTGCCCCTAATAGGCATATACCAAAGCAAGCATCTTTTATAATTTCATACATTTCTAAAGCTATATCTGTTATTCCACCTGCATAAACAGTTAAAGTTGTTGAAGGTATTGAAAGAGCTAGCATCATAACTAATCTTACATAGAATACTTTATTTTCTTTTATATGTCCTATTATCTTATCTAGAGTATTAAAATCTACTGTATTAAAATCAAATTCTATTATTTCACTTCTTCTAAATTCTCTAATTACACTAACTTTTTCAGTCATCATTTCAGTTATTGTGTTCCCGTTTACTAATATTTTCATGGATAATTCCCCCTTGAAGTGTTTAAAATAATCTCAATAATATTTATCTTTGGAGGTGTTGACGTGTCTGCTTGCGCTATTCATTTTCTAAAAATGCTAGGTTGGTTAGGCGGAGCTTGGCTAATTAAGATGTTACCTTAGATTTTAAGAAGGATTTTAGATTCTTTTGTAGAATATAGTTAGAGAATTATATTTTTATAATTCCTTAATTATTTGGACTCTTATTGCTTTCTCAGGGCTAGTAGGAGTCCTTTTAACTATTCAGATCTTTTCTTTTGATACTCTTTAAATTTATCGTCTTTTTCTATAAGCATTTTTACATATACACTTAATCCTATACTCGGTATAATTTCTTCTTCTAAAAAATTATATATTTCTAAATCTCTTACATTCTCTTTAAATGATAATTGCTTTCTTAATTTTGACATTTTAATCCTCCTTAATTAATGTGTACTTTTAATGTACTCTTACTCTATTTATATGCACTAGTACACACAAAGTTGCTTGTACAAAATATATAAAAGGTAATCTTGATATTGGAAATTTATGTTATTATATATAATGAAAATATTTAATTAATAAAGGAGGAAAAATTTATGTTTAACAGTCGTATTATGAGAGATAAAGTAGATTTACTAAAATTGAATGGAGATGTATACAGTGATATAAGGTCTAATGTACAGCCTAATTTAATTTTAATAGATGATGAATCTATTCCAATAGAAGAGGGAGATACACTAGTTCGTATATTGCCAAATAATCTATGTGAAAATTATATAGTAAAAGATAGAGGTTTTTTTGCTGGGGCAGGGCGTATACAAGCTCACTATCAAGTTAAAGTTGAAAAAGAAAATATTCATAAAGAAAAAACTGTATCTTCGCCTGTAAACAACTTTTATGGAAACATAACTAATTCTCAAATACAGCAAAATGTTCGAAATTCAAATCAAACTATGAATATAAATGAAAGTTATGATAAAAAAAATGAACTCAAAGCTTGGTTGGATGATACATTAAAGCAAAACTTATCAAGTATTCCTTTAGAATCAGCTAAATTAGATACTGTTGAAAACGCTTTAAAAAATATAGAGGCCGAGCTTGAAAAGTCAAATTCAAAACCAAGTATTATAAAAGAGGGGCTTTCATCAATAAGAACTGTATTAGAGGGAGCCGCTGCTAATTTAGTTGCTTCTGGTTTACTGTATCAATTATCACAATTTTAATAGGGGGTTTATATGTCAAGTTTAATTTTAGAACTTCAACAAAAAGCTTTAGATGAAAATATTAGTATTTCAACTCTACTTAGATATGCTTTAGTTGTATCTAAGAAATTAAAGATACAAGATTTTGAGAATTGGATTTCAGCTGAACTTAATGGTTATCAAAACTCTAGCATTAAGCTTCCTGAATATAGAAAGTTAACTGGAGAATGCAAAGCATTTAACCGTATTTCAGGATATGTTCCAGTTGTTCTTGATGAAACTTGTAGTGCTGAAAATATGGTTACAACAGCTAACTTTTCTAATCCTTTACCTGAGTTAGAATTTTTAATCAATCAAAATAGCGATAATAGCATAAGTGTAGCCTATCCTCCAAATGTTGAAAGTGTACTAAGAAAAATATTAGAACATGGAGATAGTTTTAAATTTTCATTATCTATCGGAAAATCTAAGATTCAAGTTGTATTGGACAATGTTAAAAATACAATATTAAATTGGGCTTTAGATTTAGAGCAGGAAGGTATTTTAGGAGAAAATATGACTTTTACCGTCGAAGAACAACAAAAAGCTATAGAAAAAAGTTATATAAATAATTATTTTTATGGTGATGTAAGTGATTCACAAATACAACAAAATTCTGAGAATTGTACTCAATCTACTCAGTATTAATCCTGAATAAAAAAATTAGGCTATAAATACTCAAATCAATGAATATCTATAGCCTCTCTATTTTAAAACACGATATATTATCTTTGCAACTCGTTCTCTTCTCAGTTATTAAGTTGTATCCAATGCTTTCTAAATATTTATTTAACTGTTTAGTTTTAGTATAATTAAATCCTTTTATATTATTAACGAACCCTCTTAATTGATTTACTGTTACAACTTCGTGTTCATTTTCTTTTCTAGCTAATAATCCAAGTGTCATTACATATCTATCTATATAAAATTTTACTTTATCATCTTCATCTAAATCAAAATGTTCTATGTAAAACTTATCTTCAACTTTATTATTGTACTCATTTAAAAGTGAATACAGTAGTTTTAAAAAATTAGTATTTAAGTACTTATAATTAACTTGATTTGTATTCTTGAATTGAATTATAGGCCTATAAATATCTACGTCTAAATTATATACAATATTTGATAAGGTTTTATTATTATCTAATTCTTTAGCTATTAATTTAAGTTGCTCACTCCTTTTATCACTTAAAACTATCATTTCAAAAAGTTTAATAAATTCAACGTCTCTTACATTATAGCTACTATCATTTAAGTATAACATTCTATCTGTTTTAGCATATTTATCTAATGAGTTTATCATACCATCTCTAACTTGCTTTCTATTTGAATTTCCAAATGCTCCTAGATAATTTCCATCTTCATCAAACTTACTTAATGTGTCTCTTTGTTTTTTCATAAATATAGAATTTGATTTGTTAGTTAAATATCCTAATAAATTATTAGAATCATTAACCTCTCCATCTATCGTATAATAATCATTTTCTCCTATTTTATCAATTAAAGTTTTACCATTGTCATCTTCTTTATAAGCGTTCATTTCAAAACTTATATTATCTTTATCCACTTTTCTAGTCTTATTTTTCTTCTCTTTTTCATCCCAATAATACTCTAAATAGTATCCTTGATTGTCATGTTTATATAATTGTTTCCTTAATAAATTTTTAATAACAGTGTACATCATAGCACACATTGTATTTATTTTTTCTTCATCTTTTAGTACTTCTTTAAAATCTTCCACCGAATTTACTGTGATCCCTCTTTTCTCTAAAGTACTATTAAATTTACCATTTACTAAATCATTTAAAGTTATATATCCTAAAACTCTTGCTTCTTGTAAGTATTCTTCTTTACTTTCATCGTCCAATATTGATCCTTTATGTAATTCTTTTACTATCTTTTCTACAGTTCTAAAAAACAGATCAAGATAACTTTCTTTTTCAAACTTTTTGTGTCTGATATAGTTACCATACACCATTTCATATTTTTTCTTTTTAGCGTTATAAGCATACTTTTGTTCCATACGCCATTCTTATAATTTCATCTATTATTCCCTTTTCTATAACTCTGCCATCTTCTTTGAAATCTCTAAATCTATCTAACTTCAATATCTCCTCTACTTTTATTAACCCCATTTTATATACCCCTTTTCATTTTAATTTTGCATAAAAAAAAGAGGTATAATTAATATACCTCTGGATTAAACTTTACTTTTATAAAAACTTAATAAATTGTTATAAATAAAATCATTATCTTTTAATTGATCCACTGAAGATACTAGCCCCTCTATCGATAAATAACCTAAAAACATATTTGTAATCTGCTCTTTAGAGTATTCTGTATTGTATCTATCTATAATATCTTCTATATTCTCTATATGATTAATCTTATCTTCAATTTCTCTTATTTTAAGTTCATAGTCATTGATATTAGACTCCAAATCTAACTTATTTTTTTGTCTTGAAATTATTCCATCTTCTAAAACTTCATCAAGTGTATTTTTTAAATCGTTTGTTGCTAAAATAAGATTTTTAAATTCTTTATTTATTTCATTTGTTTCACTATATTTAGCATCAACTAACATTTCTTCTAGAGAGGAAGACTTCATCATTATATCTTTTGCATTAATCTTAACATTCCCATAGCTATCTATATCTAATGTCTTATTTCCATTCCCATCTGTTACTGATAAATTCCTAGCATCTATATAAGTACCTTTTACTGCCCCAGAGTCTATAACATCTGCATTAAGGGATCCTATTAAAGCACTATTTATCGCTGCATTCTCAAAGTATTCTGCTCCATCTGCTATTTTAGTAGTTGATTCTGATACTTGAGCTGAAAACTCTGTAAATTTACCATGTGTATTGCAAGCTCTAACTCTATAATACCAAGTTTGTTTAGGTTTAACTTCATGTAAGAATACACTGGCTTGACCTTTGAATATCATATTGTCGGGAGTTGGGTTAAAATTCTCTAATTGACTTGCATATACTTCATAGTTGTAATACATCTTATTTTCATAAGTCCAACTTATTTCTATAGTTGAAAATCTACCCTTAGTTGAAACAATAGGTATTTGAGGAAGTGTATTGGGGAAATTGCTATTATCTATAGATGGCTTATCCTTATCTCCTCCACCAGTTGAGTTACCACCTATAACACTACCTAAATTATCAGTTATAGACGGAAGTACATGTCCTAATATTATTTCTTTTGTGGCTTTTATATCTCTTATAGAATATCTTTCTTCAACTATCCTACTTTCTACATTTATATCATACTCTTCATCAACTATTATTATAGAATCGCCTAAGTTTGTTTTTAAATGCTCATATCCAATTACACCAGATAAATCATTTACCAATACTTTATATGATGCTGTCGGTTCTTTTGTTTCTTGTAACTTGTCCCATGTAGCTTGAAGTAATTCTTCGGTATTTTCTATATCTTTATTTTCATATATTCCTTCTATTCTTCCCCATTTTGCTATAGCATCTAAATCCTCAATATATTTATTTCCTAGAGGTTTATTAGCGGGGTTATTTGGAATACTCCATTCTACATCTTCAAATGTAATAAGCCTTGTATTTCCACCATTTTCTGTTTCTAAAGATTTTCCTCTACCATATAAAACTGTAAAATGATTATCCATTATCTCATTTTTTACAACTTCTTCTACATTTGTATCATAGGTAAATCTTATTCCTGTATCTTCGCCAAGTCTATGTTTTATATCCACATATCTGTTAGCTATAGCTGTATTATCCTCATTAAATTCAAATCTAAAGTCTAATTCTCCACCATATGTATTTACTATCTCGTTTATAGCTTTTAAGCTTGATATAAAATAATAATTTAATGTACCTATATGAAACTCATCAACTATACCAACTTTATATTTGGTTCCTTCTAATGCTTTTGTTAAAGCCTCTTTACATGTACCGTCAACTATTCTCTTATCTTCTATTATCTTATCGTTCAAGCTATAATAATCATGCTGACAAAATACATTTACCTCATTACTATCACTATAGCTTGTCTCTACTTCTTCTATCGTAAAAAGTTGGAATATATCATTTTCATCACGAAATCCAACCTTATTTTTTCTAATCAAGTTTTTACTGTTTTTTATATCTGTAAAAAATTTATACGTATAATCTTTATTTAAAACTCTCTTATATTCATCATCATAAAAATCGTCTATTATTTCTAATAAAACTTCATCTTTGTTAAATATATATAGCATAATTTACCACCTCTCATATAATAAAAAAGAGAGGGATAACCTCTCTCTATATGTATTCATTCCTATATTTTATTTCTACTAAAGCATTTCCTACTTCTAAAGTATACTGATTCTTTCCTTCTGTAATTTCATGAAATCTACTATCTAAAGTTAAAATAGGCATATTAATTTCATTATTTCTAAGTACTTTCTTTGTTTTTAAGTTTATTTCAATAGTTTCACCTGCATTAAAATCACCTTTGAATTTTATATAGTTGTTATACTTACTATTTTTTATCCCAAGCTTAACTTCAGAGCATCTACTTGTTATTGTAAATTTTATATTTGGGTATGTATTCGCTAAGCCATCATAAGTTAATATAGTTGTATTTGACGTATTGCTATTTCTTGTTGTTTGTAATTTACGTTTTAAATATCCAGGAAATACTAGCTTATTTTCAAACTCAGATATCCTATTAGGATTTAGACATATAAACTCCAAAGTAAATATACCTTCAATTATGTCATTTTTAATATCACCAGCATTATTTACTATGGCCATATAATACTCATCTTCGTATCCTGGTAAAACTAATTTAGAAGGTTTCCAATCATCGCCTTTAACCCATTTAACTATAGCATTTAAATCCTCTTTTTCAATTAAGTGACCTTTTTCAAAAATAGTACTAAGTTCTAATTTAATTACTTTGTTACCAAACTTTATCTTTTTATGTTTTGATCCATGATTAGAAGATGCTAATATATTATCAACATCTCCTAGTAATTGTATCTTTATATCTTTAAGAATAATGAAGTCGGGTATCCTTACATTATTAAAAAATATATTAACGTGCATAAGAATAACCCCCTCTTCTATTATTTCTAGTTATTTCTCTTTGCATTTCTTTAGATACTATTTCGGCTATTTTCTTCATATCTGATTCAGATTGAACCTTTATATCTGAAAAATTAATGTTAATATTGTAATTTACATTTTCATTTGGATTGCTATCTTTTAAAAACTTCTTAGCACTGTTATCAAAATAGCCTTGTATATTATCAATAGGTAATATTGCTTCTCTTTGATTACCTATTCCATTGTTTGCATCGCCAATTCCAATATTACCCAATACTGTTGGCTTAGTAAATATTGCACCTTTGTGATACCAATCTATGCCGAATTTTGGAACACTTGGAGGATTTAAACTAAATTTACCTGAAATGCTAAAGTGTGGCATTTTTAATTTAGGTAATGACCAACTAAAGTTAAAAAATCCTTTTATTTTATCTATAGCACTCTTTACAGTATTTTTAGCTGCATCCATTACCCCTTTTATAGTACTTTTTATATTATCAAAGATACCTTTTACTATCTGTTTTGCACCTGCCAAGTCACCACTAAATACAGCTTTGATGAGTCCTATAACTAGTTTTACATGGTTAAATGCACCAGTAAATAAAGTACTAATCACAGTCTTTATTCCTGTCCAAATAGTGCTAGTAACTCCTTTTATAGTATTCCATGCTGCAGATATAATAGATTTCATATTCGATATAAGTGTTTTTACATTATTTACTGCACCAGTTACTAAATTTACTATAACATCCTTGATAGCTTGCCATGTACTTGATGCTACAGATTTTATATTATCCCAAGTAGTGTTTATCCAAGTTTTAGCTTGATCCCACTTTGACTTAACCCATTCTACACATTGTGAAACTAGATTTGATACAGTAGTTTTTATATTGTTCCATATTTCACTTGCTTTAGCGGAGAGTTCGTCCCAGTGTGTTGCTAAGTATATCCCGGCTCCAACTAAAAGTGCTATAACTGCTACTATTGCAGCTATCACCCCAACAACCGGTAAAGACATTGCGCTAAATGTTAACATAGCCATACCTGCCATACCTATAACCATAATTATCGGCCCGACTATAGCTAGTAAAATTCCCAATCCACCTACAACCATTAATATAGTTTGAACTAATTCAGGATTTTTGTTTGCCCAATCTGCTACTTTTTCAGCAACTCCAACAAACTTCTGAACTAATGGTTCTAATACTGGAAGAAGTTTTTCTCCTATAGATCCTGCAGTTTCTTTTACGGATTGCCATAATAGTTTTAGCTGCATACCAAAGCCATTAGCCTCTTGTTTTGCTAGACCTTGAGCGGAAGATCCTTGTCTCATAACTTCATTATAAACAGCCATCATTTTCTCTGTATCAGATAATTGATTCCAAGATTTACCTAAGCCTTTTACGAATTCACTGTTTTCTAATGATGCAGCAGAAACATTGACACCAAACGCATCTAAGGCTTCATAGTTCAATTTTTGTTATCGCACAGGCTTTTTATCCTCTGCTTCTATATGTCACCATATAGTTCAGCATACATTTTCACCATATCAATATTGACTTAGGTGTCGAACACTCGTGGGAGAGTTATATTCTATACTTTTTTGCATTAAAAAAGCATAGGTTCATCTCCTATGCGTTACGGTGATAATTAACTTTTAAATTAATTATTTACCTCGGTATTGTCTTTTGTTAAAAGATATCTACCGATTTTGCTCGATTATCTATGCTACATTTCTGTAGCTAGGGGCAACTATATTACCCATAAGTCCAGATTTAAACCTTCCCATAGCTTCATCAAAAGGCATATCTGTAACAGCAGCTAAATCTGCAACTAAATTCATAGTTTCACCGCTTAAATTAGATGTCTCTTTAGTTGTTAAACCCATATTCTTATAAAATGTAGACATTGTTGTTGCACTGTTTTTATATTGTTGACTTGTTAAACCTATAGATTTCGCATTCTTAGCGTTTGCATCTATACTCTTTTGAATAGACTTGTCTAAATTATTGTATAAGAATTGTTGTCCTGCTACCTCGGCACTCCAGTTTGCACCTGCCATAACTATCCCGCCTATAGATGTTACTATACCTGCACCTATTGCGGTCATTGTTTTTCCTGTTGAAACTAAACCTTGACTTACATTACTAACAAAATCTCGATTTATTTTAGAACCACTTGAACTCATTTTAGAGTCAGTGTTATTAGCTTCTTGTTGAACATTCTTTAATCCTTGTATAGCTTTGTCCTTATCTACGTTAACAGTCCAGGACATATTACCTAATTCACTCAATTACATCACCTCTTTTTCAAAACTAAAAGATGATAAAATATCTTGGCTTTCTTTAATAATCTCATCTCTAGTTTTATGGTTATTTTTAACTTTGGTGATATTTACCGTTCTACATTTATCCTTATATTCTTTAAATGGTATAAACTTCTCAGACATTAACATTTGACTATTCCAAGTCATATACAATCTATCATCAAAGTACTTCTCTACAACAGAATCGATTAAATCTATAACCGAATCTAAATCTTCATCTAATATCTGAAAGTAACAGTTATGTTGTGCAAGAATCCCTTTCAGGACATTATCCCCTACTTGTTCATCTTCTTGAACAAACCCTGAAAAGACTTCGAGTTAAATACGGCCATTATCATTTCTACAACCTCATCTATTTCCTTTTCCTCTATTTCCTTCTCTTTTACACCATATATAGTAGCCATAGTTTTATTAAACTCTTTTTCAACTTCTGGTAATTTTTCTATTATATCAAAAGCAAATTCTATACCTGAGTCATTTAAAACCACATCTATATCAGATATTTGTTTGGCTATATCAACATGTTCATTTAGTAACCTCATAGCAACTTCTTCTGTTATATCCTCATCTTTATTTTCATTTCTGGAATATAACTCTCTAAATAACATATCTTTCTTAGCACTTAACTGCATCTGTTCTTTAGACATTTTTATTATCTTATCTTTTATATTCATTTTCTTTATCAATCCAAGTAGTGCGAAACCTATTTTAGTTGTAATCTTTATATCTTTCATATATTTATTTCATCCTCTCTATATTTATTTAATAAAAAAGACTAGAAATTAATCTAGTCTCTAAAATTTGATATTAGTTTTATTTAGTTGGAGCTTTAGGATAATAAACATCTATTGGCATTTCATCAGATCCTATAGTATAAGCGCCTACAAACGCCATTTTAAATCCTGCCTCTTCTCCATCTTTTTGTTCAAATGCTAATCCTTCTCCGTTGTAAGCATTCTTTATATGTATTATGCATGGTTCATTAGATTTATATAGTTTACCAACTAAAACTAAGTCCTTATGATTTAGTTTCATGCTAGGTATAAACTTATCAAATTTAGTGGATGATGTTTTATCTTTTACAAATCCACTGGCTTCAAGAACATCAGATGTTATTTCTAAAGCCTCCGTTTCTGCTTTAACTTCCCAACATAAAACCCTATCCATATCAGCTATCTTCTTACCTTTTCTACCATTAAACTCTATTTCTCTTATATTTGGTTTGGCTTCAACTTTTAGTCCACCTCTAGTAACACCTAAAACCTTCTCTTCAGTTAAAACAGTTGTAAAATCGTCTGGGTTAGACATATCTATATCGCCATAATAAACCGTAGCAACATCTAATAATAATTCTTTCATTTTATCACGTCCTTTTTAGTATTTATTTAAGTTGTAACTTAATATCCAATGTTCATATTCATCATCTTTAGCATCTATTAACCAGACTGGTTTTTTAGTTACTCTGATATTATTTATTATTTTTTTATTAGTTTCTTTATCAATTGTATCAACTAGGAATAATAATTCATTGAGTTTAGACTTTAATGACACAAGATGAACATCTAAAGTTATAACATCCTTATATTCATAACCTAAAATTGTATTTAATTCAAAATACATCCCTACTTCATTATCATAATCAAAGTCTAAAGGTAACTCTTCATTAAGACATTCATGAAATGTATTTAAATGCTTTCCTATTTTTTTTATGGTGTCTATCATTTTAAACACCTCCTAAATTTCTTTCTAATATAGCTTTAAACTCACCTATTTGAGACTCCATTGACCTTCTAAAATGAGGTCTTCCACCTCTATTCGTTGGTTTGAACTCTAAATGTATGGCATAGTCTAATGTTGTACCTATTGTTACACTAAAATTATCTGTTATATATGTGTAACTACCTCTTAACTTTCCGGTATCAACAGGACAATTAGCCTTTACCTCTGCAACTCCTACTATTCCCATTTCCTTTAAAGACTTTTTTATAGCCTCTCTAATCTTATTTATAACTTGATCTGTATTATCGATTATCATTTATGACCCACTAAAGAATATATTTTATACTCAATCCAATCTAACTTTTTATCAATTTTATAAAGTTGACTATTAAACTCTATAATAGAATTTAAGTCAATGTCATCATCACAAAACATTATAAAAATACTATTAACGTCTTCTCCAAAAGTTTTCTTTATAATTTCAAATGTGGAAGGTTGAATATCGCAATCAATTGCCTTGTCTATTATAAATGTATCTACTTTTTGGAATAAATCGTTAGTAATAGTAGATTTTTTCATTAAGTTAACTTTAAAGTCATAAAACATTACATTAGCCTCAAACTAGGACATGGCAATAACTGTACTAAATCTTCTGTTATCATAAATGGATTAGAAATTGTATCTGAGTATGTAATACTTCTTTGACCTTGAGACTGAGATTTTATATTTCTATTTATAGGTTTGGAATAGTATTCTTTTGCCCTTCTTACAAGCTCATCTACTACAAAGCTTATAATAGCGTTATTTTCATCTATAGAATCTTTATTTAAGTATTCCTTAATGGACTCTAAAGCTATAAATTTGAATCTTTTTTCATCTATGAGCATAATAAACACCTACTTTCTAAATAAAAAAGAAAGCAGATATTACTCTGCTCCCTTAGTTCTTTTACTTCTAGTTTTAGAGCTAGAAGATAGCGTTTCAGCTACCTTTGTCACTTAAGCTCCTATAGTATAAGTCATTCCTACTATTCCCTTTGGTCTTAATACTTTTGCACCATATACACATAATCCTCTAACAGCTTCACTGAAAGCAGACTCTAATCTTAAGTGTTCAACCTTATCTAATATCTTGTCATATCCTAAAGCTGACTTATGCATAGCAAATATTTTTCCTCCTGGTAATTCTTCTGATGATATAACTTGTAATCCATTTATTTTTTGCCCTTCAACAACTCCATTTTCAAGCACATTTGGATTTCTAGTGAATCTATCATCTTTAGATAATAACCCTAATATCTCAGAGTTAACTATTACGAATCTGTTAGCCTTTGGAACTTTATTCTTAGATAATGCAGTTCCCATGTCTACTATTAAATCATATATGTTAGTCTTGTCTATTGATCCCCCTGTTATAGTCTTTCCTGCTTCTGATATAGCTTTAGTAAATACGTCCCCATCAACTTGAGCTGCCATATCGAAAGAATCTTGTTCTACAGTAGCTTGTAAAACTGGTAAATTAGTTTGAACTGCTTCTACGTCTGACATAGTTGCCGCAAAGTACCTCTTTTTATCAAATATTAATTCTACATCTGTAGTCGTTGCATCTGTGTATTCTACTTTACCTGCATACTCTTTCACTCCTGATCCAACAGCAGTTGAGAATATTACTTTTTCACCTTTTTTCTCAGTTGGCTTTACACATATAACGTCTGCCACAGATACTCCGTTATATTGCTTTAATATTGTTGCTTCCCATAATGTTCTTTTGAATCCCATAAATTTTCACCGTTATAGCCCTTTTGGGCTATCCTTTCTTTTCAATTAATTTTTTAATATAAACTTTCTTTAGTTCCTAAGTTTAAAGGCATAAAAAAAAGACCTAATTTGTTTTTAAGGTCTTATTGACTAAAATTTATTTAACATTTCCATAACTTGCTCCGTTGACATATTATCAGCACTATTTAATAAATCTTCGTATGAGCTACCTGTTGAATTTCCACTCGGAGGAGTATAACTTGTATTCGATACTCTATCCTCTACATTCTTATCTATATAAGACTTCATAGATTCTTCGAACAAAGATATATTAGCATTAGTTACTTCCTCATCATCAGCTAATAAAAAGTCTATCATTTTTGATGGTATATTCTTTTCGACTAAAGTATCTTTAAATTTAGCTGTCATTTCTGCTCTATTTTTTTCTTTTTCTATAGCTACAAATTTAGCTTCTAATTCTTCTATTTTTAATTGTTCTGGAGTTTTAGCAGGATTTCTCTTTAATAACTCCGCATCTATTAGTTTTTGCATATCATTTTTCTTAAAGTTCTCTAATGCGGTTTTTATTGATTTCTGGCTATGCTTATCCTTTTCAGAGTCTAACCAACTTTTAACTTCTTTTATTTCAATCAAATCTACATCTTCTTCTATATTCTCTATTAATTTTAATAATTCACTTTTTTTCATATTTTTCACCTTTCCACCGAACGCAAAAAGCCTTCGATACAAATTTCAATTTATTATGTATAAATACTCAAACAGTCTTATAAAACCTCTTAAATCGGCTATAACAGTCTTATATTATAGGTTATTTTTCTTCCATTTTTCATAATCTGTATAGTCAATATGTTTTCCAATTGTAGTATTGTCTCTCCTATTTTTAGGTTTCCATTCTCTACTAGGTATTAATACCATGCATGACCTACAATTAGGATGTAATGGTGGCAATGGTTTGTTTGTATCATCTACTTTAAATACTTTACCATCATATCCTCTACATTTTTTAGATGTTTTATTGTCCAAGGTAGCCATAAATAGCATCCATTCTATGCCTTGTTGTTTTGCAAATTCTTCATTAGCTGCTTCTTGACATCTACATATTTCTGTTTCTGTTAACCTTTTAGAGCAATAAGCATTATTTCCATAACTCCCCTTCACTTCTCTATATATTTTGTTAACAGATATTCTTCCATTTAAGAAATCATTAATCATACTTTTCAAATCTTTTTCTATTTGTTTTTTATTCTTCCATAATCTATCACTCCATATTTTCCCATCAACAACCGTATTTATTATTTTCAATAACTCTTTTTCTGTGAGCACTGAAACTTTAGCTATAGTTCCTAGTGACAAAATATAGTTTCTTAAATTGTAAGCTTCTTTAGTAACGATTTCTAAAATATTTCTAGTATTCTCTTTTTCTAATTTAATCTCTTCTTTTAGAGAATTATTAATCAGTTTATTTAATTCTTGTTTAAGTAGTAGTCTATCTTTAGTACTTAATCTTAGAACACCTTCATGAATATCATACTTTAACATTATTAAAGCTAGTTCATTAAGCAATTTATCTTGATTTTCTCTTTGAAGTTTATATATCTTCTTTAGCTCTATATCAGATAATTCATATCCTAATTTATTTGCTTCTAGTATTAGTTGTAAAAAGAGATTATTCATCTAAATCATCTTCTTCTAGTAATTGGTTACCTTCTATAATAGACTCTTGTTCTGATTTTATTTTTACAAGTTCATTTTTAGCATTTTCTATGAATGATAATTGAGATAATCCAGTTTCAGTTGATAATTTATCACCTAACTGCGCTATTATTTGAGCCATCATCAAGTCATCTTGAGGTATATTTGGAGTAAACTTAATTTTTATATCTCTATAATCATAATTTTTATTAAACATTATCTTTAAGTAAATGAATAATACCTTTAATCTAGTTTTTATACAATTGTTTAAGGCCTTCTGATTTAACTTACACTTTTCTTCTAATGATATAAGTCTACTTCTTAATGCTAAACTAGAAGTATTTGACTGCATTTTTTCATTATGATTAATATGTGATGTTAACTGATACATTTTATCTTCTACTGTATTTAAAGTGTTCTGTATAAATGCATCATTAATATTCTTAATCAACCAGTCTGCACTACCATTTTTATCTTTTATTTGAATAATACCTAATCGTTTCATTTTCTTAGCATCTTCTTCTTCAAGTTGTACACCTGTTAGTTTCAGATATGCAGTTCTAAAGTCACTTATTTCATTAGATATATCAGATAAATTAGTTTCATAACTATCTTGTAACCCTTTTATATCATTATAGATTGTATCTTTTATACCTTCTTCACTTAATTCAGCTAATCCAACCGGAATCATACCAAATATATGTAGAGTAGGATCTTTTACTTTATTAAATTGGCTATCTAAGTGATATATAAACTTATCATCATATACATCTATATAGTCTTTATCTTCTAAAGTATAACAATGAGCAAAATATAATAATTCATCCTTCTCATTTTTAACAGTAAATGCATTTCGTGGACTTATAACTTTAGCATATAATTCTTTATTAGCAATATAATATAATTCGTAAGCCAATCCATATAAAATCATGTTTTTTGATAATATTGAATCGTGATCTTCTTTCCAACATTCTAAGTAATAATCTATATCATTAACTATAGAATCATTTGAAGACTTACTTATATATGTAATGTCATTACCAACTGAATAACTTACCTCTTCTTTTACAAATTTTTTTAAGAAATTAGTATTGGCTTTATTGTTATTTCTCTCAGTAATCATTTTATAATTCTTCATTGCATCTGTATTGCCTTTGTAATATTCATAGGCCTTAATATAATCAGATTTTTTAATCGCCCATCTATCATAATTTTTCTTTATTAACTCTATATTCATCTATTCACCACCTGTTTTTGAACATAAAAATAAGTTCCTAAAATAGTAAACTTCTATCTAGCAACTTTATCTTACCTATAACTTCTATATTATCTACCCTATTTGCAAATTCTGCTACTATATCGATAGCATCATCATGTAGAGTATATTTTTGTCCTTGAAACTCTAATATTTGTTCTGTAAATTCTTTATTATTGTTGGCAAATATTATTTGTCCGTTGTTCACATTATCTATAATCGTAGATATTTTCTCATCTTTATTCTTTCGCTGCATCTCATTTATAAATTCTAAGCTTCTATTAACTAAATCAGATTCTTTTTCTATTAACTCTTTAATTTTATTAACATCAGCTCCCTGGAAAGTATTTTTTTCAATATAGATATGAGTTATATCCTCGTATTGTTTTAATAATTCTATAACCTTTTCGCAATACTCATTAAAAGTGAACTTATTTAATGTCATATCTCTAATATATTTAAAGTCATTATCTGCAGATGAACCTACTATCATTGCAGTAAAGTCACTTCGCCTAGTCTGAGTTGATGCTGGATCTATACAAAGCATAGTTTTAATAAAATTATGTTCTTCAATTTCTTCTGTAGTTTGAGTTCTAATAGACTTAAACCATTTTTCACCTATACTCGTAGCGTCGTTCATCATCTCCGACATAAATGCTTGTCTGTTTTCCCAATAAGAAATAGCTATATCATTAAAACAATCCCATTTTTCTTCCCATAGTAGTGGAAATTTCATCTTATCTATATTATTCTCATAAAATACTTTAGCGGTAAACTTAGCATTACTATCTTTATCATTAAAGTAAAGTTTTTTACACTCCAACCATAAAGGACTTTCTAGTATATCTTCGACCGTTTGATCTTGGCCTAATACAATAGCTCTTTTAAGCACTGTATAATAATCCTTATTTCTACTTAATCTACTTATTAAGCAATCATTATGTAATACAGTACCTATTGATATTATCTTAGTAGCAGATTTAACTTTCTCACCATCCCTATAAACAGCAGTATCTCCTACTTTTTCTATTTCTTTAGACCATCTATTAAATTTTTTCTCTCTTGAATCATCAGAGAGTATATCTTTTTCATCTTGATAGTCATCCGCTATAACAGTCGATGGTCTTATACCTTTAAAGTTAGCACCACGCACGGAGCTTGCAGATCCAACTGCTCTTATATAACTGCCATTTGCAAATTCTATTTCACCTGCATTAACCTTATATTTTTTAGAATTTATTAATTTTCCGAACTCGTTGATTATCATTTTATTTTCTTTGAATACTTTCTTTATAGAGTCTATAAACTGACATGCATCATCGTCCTTCTTAGCTCCTAATAATATAAACTTTGATTTCTGATAGGCTATAAGCCAAATAGATAAAGCTAAATCACATACCGTTGTCTTTGCCATACCCCTTGGACATACTATATTAAGCTTATCAATTTTATCATCTACAAATACAGAATTTAATATATCCCACATTTCATAGTGTGTAGGTGATAACTCTCTAGCTTCATTTCCATCTTTAACTACAAATATGTCTCTGAGATAGTACAAACAGAAGAATGATATATCTCTTTCACCTAATGATCTTGCTATACTATCCAGTCTATCAGTATTATTTCTTATTGCAGATTCTGCTATTTCTTCATTATAATGTTTGGATAGATATTTATTCAATATATAGACATTGTATTGATCATTTTCTAGTTTTAAGCCATCATAATATATCAAACTCTACATCACCCCCTCAGTTTAAAAAATATTAAGAAATTTTATATAGGTTATCGTAGCCATATACACAATTTCAAAAATAGAAGTGTACCCACCTTATCTTTAATTTCAACTATTCCCTAAATACTGTTTTTCGGTATAGTTAAACAAACGTTGAAATTTCAATGTGTGTATTTTTATTCTTCTATTGAGTCTCCGTACTTTATTTATTTAAGTTGTATTAAACTCTATTAAAGTAAACTATAGCTTTGCTTATGTTAAACTATTTAAAGTAGATTCATATTATAATAACACTTTACTTAACTTAAATAAGTTTCATCTTTGCTATCTTCTTTAATAGCTTGATCTAATATACTTAAATCAAATTCCTTCTTATCTTCTTTATTGTTGTCTGTAGTTATCTCTGTCTTAGTTGTAGTATTTCCAAGTACTCTATTGACCAGGTATTGAAGAGCATCTAGTTTATTCTTCTCTGACTTGCCAGTTAAAGCTATCTTCTCTAATTCTTTAATATAAGTCTCTAAACTCATAGCTATACTCTTCTCTGATTTAGTTTTAATATCATTGACGAATCTGTCCACTTCGGCCTTAAAATCCTTCTTCTCTTTCCAATCATATACAGTCTGTCTACTAACCTTACAAAGCTTTGCAATATCAACAATCTTTTCACCTTTTGCTACTAACTCAGCAGCATATCTTTGTTCTTCTGTAAGCACATTTTCACCCCTTACATATTTACATAATTTATCCTTCTACAGTCTCCCAAATCACCATAGGATTAGTCTCTATTTGATTTAATCTTTCTGCTAAACATGAGTAAACTTTACCATCTAAACCTCTTCTTGCATCCTTTACTTCTAAATCAATTGTATCTTGAGCTAATGCAGAATTTACTCTATCATCAACTTCATTTAATTTATTATCTACATTAGTAATCAAAGTATCTTTAGAATTATTTATATCTACTATCTTATTATCAATTTCAGACATTCTATTAGCATGTTCTTCTACTCTAGCTTTCTCAGAACTAATTCTATCACTTTCATTAACTACTCTTTTTTCTTCATTCGATTGTACGCATTCTTCTACTGTTCTAACATTATCTACTAGCTTTATTAATAAATTGTAATTACTATCATCAACTATAGTATCATCTATTTCTCCGCACAATGCTTCTCTAACTGTATATCTAAATTTACTACTATGTGATATATCTTCTCCATTTTTCATTTCTATTTCTACTTCATAATAACCATCATCAATCGTACATTCTATAGGTAGATTTAATTCAGCTACTCCGTTTGAAGCATCTACTATATCTAAAATTTGTGGAGTTATTAATGTATTAGGCTTTTGAATATTGGCTATAAACGAACAGCCAGTTATATCAACCTTTTTACCATTTTCTAAGAAATCTATGTATATATTTGATACATTTCTATCTTTATCAGCAAATACTATACCTTCACTTTCTACTTTTCCCGATTTTATATCGAGTTTAATCCTATAATCTTTATCTAATACACTCATCTATTTCTCCTCCTATTATTTCTTTATTTACATCTAATTTTTTTAACACTTTACAATATTCGGATGGGTTTACCTGTCTTAATATTTCACTAAAGATTATTACCTCTTTACTATCAGTTAATTTGTTAAAAGTAGCATGGTTAACATGATTTTCAGATATATTTACTCCATACTTATCTAATGCTGAATAATTACCTTCAAATGCCTTTTGTATATCTAAGATAATATTTATAAAATTAGATACCTCCGTATTATTTTCATTTGTTTTTATAGTCACATTACCACAGCTATCTATATGTAACGTTGTGTTACCATTTTTATCTGTTATTCTTATTTCATTGGATTCTAGCATCTATATTAACTCCTTCATTATCTTATTTTCATCTTCATTTATAAAACCAAGTACTGACAGTGTGCTATAATTTTTCTTTACAAACTCTTTTAAGTAGTTATTCTTTACATCTGCACATATTAAATCTTCTAATAATTCTTTATTGTTTAAGTCCGTGTCTTTATCAATATTAAAATAGTTACTTATCATCTCGTTCGACTCTAACATTAAAATATAAGATATCCCTCGATTTTCTTCACCGTTAAATTGCACACTAAAGCTAGTTATACTTTCTTTTATTTTTTGTAAATTCATATTTTACCCCTTTCACTTTTTATTTTGATTGGCATGTAGTTTTTAATTAGATAGAGAACTACATAAACTCTATATACAACAAGAAAAATAGAATAATTCAAACCTTATAAGATCTAAATTATTTTACAAATAAGTACAAAAAAAAGAGATGGTTACCAGCCATTCTCTCTAACTTATTAATGTAATTGGAGGTACATTTTTAAGAGATATGTACCAAAACTCATATATAAATTAAAGGAGGAATCTATTTTATGTCTCAAAATGTCTTTACTACGCTGTCTTATTTAGTTTATTGTCTTTAAATAGTTTTATAAGCCATTGTTGTCCTTTCCCTGTTATAACTGTCTTGAATCCTATTTTTTCATTTTTTATATACTCTATAACTTTAAAGTATCCTTGTTTTACATACCTTTGATATGGCTGATTGTGATTTACTCCCGTCATTAAAACATCTTCATTTCTAAGTAGCTCAAATAATTTATTTCTCCCTATTATAATACCTTCATTGCTTAATATCTTAGAAAATGCATTAAAGTCTACTGTATCATTACTTCTCTGAACTGTTTCTGCAAATTCTACTTTATCTTTATCTTTTTCTATTTTTTGTAATAGCGGCCTAGTTTCTAATGCTACAAGTTGTTTATGCGCTTCTATAGAACCTATTCCGCCAACCATTAACTTGTATGCAAGTTCTTTCTTTAAATCTTCATCAGAGTTTATAATTTCCCTCATAGCAAAATATTGTTTTCTAATTTGCTTTCTTATTTCTTTTGCTTTGTTAGTTCTCATTAGCATAACTAAAGTCATATAACCTTGCTCGCTTAATAAGTATATATTTTGTGACTTTGATATTTGCATTTTGTTCATTCCTAGATTTTCTAAATTGTAGTCGATAGTATCGACCACTTTTAAATCTACTATGTCTACACCTTCTTCAAACTCATCAATATTGCTATTTATTAATTCATTGATATGCTTAACTTCTGTATCATGTATTTCTGCTATTGTCTTTGATAGCATAACCTTTTGATTACTTCCAAATCCACCTTCTATTACTGGTACTTCAATTCCTAAAATTTCTGTTGTTCCTGTAACTTTTAAATCTCTTTTCATATTATCTATACCTCACATTTTAAAGTCTCTTGGACTATTATTTTGAATTGGTACTAGATTTTTTGGATAGAAACCTAGCAAAACTATATAAAGGGAGATTAAAAATGAGTAAAAAGTATGTTTTCTACATCATTTAAAAACAACATAACAAATCGAAAAAAGTTGATACCGCTACCACCTTATTTCTAGACTTTTAGCCCGTCTGAGAGTCATCAACTCACTATATAAATAAAAAGGAGGTTAGAAATATGAAAAATAAAAATAAGATGTTATGCTGTTTTTAAATCATATAGAAAAATTGGAGGACTAGAATCAATACATATATCAATCCTAGTCAATGTCAAAAATTTGCTGAAAAACTATACAAAGGAAATATAGTCTTCTCGTTCACCTTTTTCATGTGCGTAGCTGCGGTAGCAAAAGCAAGCACACTATATTAATTCATTCATTAAATTATTGCATTTTAATATACTTAAATATTTATTAAATTCACCACTTGTCTTAAATTTAACTCCTAGCTTATTAGCCACCTCTTGTTGTCTATAACTCAATCTATACCTTTTCCAATCAGCATCTTTATAAAAACTCTTAACTCCATTTTTCTTACAATAATCTTCTATACCATTTAATAGATTATCTATGTCTTCATCACTAAACTCTAAAGTTAGTTCATTACTTTTTTTATTAACCTTAAATACTTTATGATTATTAAACTTTATTAAATATAAATCATGATCTATATCGAAACTTAATATATATACTTGTTTTCCTTTAATTTCAGTCTCAAACCAATCTAAATTAGAAGTCAATAAATTCATCTTCATCATCCTCCAATTCAAATTCAAGTCCATCTTCTTTCATTTTAGATATTATAAAAGCCTCTACTCTAATATCTTTTTCTTCCTCGGCCAAATAATAGTCTTCTATTAACTCATCTACAGCATTTTCTATTTCAGTTACTTCATCTCTAAATTTACTTATATATTCTTGTGCTAATATTAAATCTATTTTCATAATTTCTACCTTCTTTCAATTAAATTTTTACATAAAAAAAGAACCCTATTATGAGTTCCTTATCTTCTTTTGGGCGTAAACGATAAACCTGTTTCCACCCTCGCACGAACCTAAAAATCAAGGTTCTTAGCGAAAATTTTTTATTTTAATTTAAAGGGGGACACTTTTAATCCTATTTTTTGGGATATCTTGCATTTCTATATTAATATATATAGTAATACACTTTTTCCCAATATTTAGCCCTAAAAGTGTCCCCTCTATTTATTTTACTACCCTATTCTTTTAATCACTTTCCAAACGGTATGCTTTTTCCCTTGTCTCTTAACTCTTTTAGCATCATTATTTGTTATTTCAAATGGTAAATTTTCATCTTTACAGTATCCAGTTAAAGTATTAAATCCTAAAGTCTTAGATTTCAACCCACACTCCATAAATTTATTCTTTAGTTCATCTTGTTGTTCTTCAAATAATAAGATACCTACTATTTCATCTAAATAACTATATAATTCTTCGTTTCCTCTCATTTTATCATCTTCTTTACTAATATATTTTCTATACTCTTCATCTAATTCTTTATAATACTTTTCAATATTATTATTTTTCATATATGCTCCTATATCTCTAATATCAAATATCCAAGTTCCATAATGTTTTGTTTTATGCACTACATATCCTAATTTATCTATATAATCCAATACTTTTTTAATCGAAGGTTCTCTAGTCATATTAGGATACTTGATTCCATATAACTCTACTATTTCTTTTCGATCTTCTTTAGATAGCTCTTTATTTAAGTATTTTCTATCTAAAAATTTATCGTTTTTACCTTTTATCAAGTTAGGTATATAAATTTCACTATCTAATATTATATTTTCAGCATATTTACCTTTACCTATCCTATTATAAACTCCATCACCCCATCCATCTTCAGAGTATATACATTTAACATATAGCTCCTTTATATTATGTCTCACTCTATTACGAGCTTGTATCCAAGTATAATCTTTTACATCATCTACTACTACATGTTGTATTCTATCATCGTATAAGTTCCATCCAGTTTCATATGCTGCATTAACTATTAAAACATCTAAGTCATCTGGTAGAATACCTCTATTTATTTCACTACTTCCTTCTAATAATTGAGTTCTAAGTTTGATTTGATGATTATTCATAACTAAATCATTCTTATTCTTAGCTCTCTTAGAACATAACCACTCAGCTTTAATTCCATATTTAGCAAATAATTCTTTATATTTCTTAGATGTTTTGTTGAAATTAGTATAAATTAGTAGCTTTTCTCCTTTTCCAAACACTTCATCTTTTCTTGATATATATTCCTTTATTATATTAGGCGCATAATTTATGTATTTTTTCTTATCTTCTATATAGCTCCTAATCTTCTGCAACTCTTCTTTTCTGAATAAAACTTTACTCTTAACACCGTTCTTATCTAACTTATATTCTGTATTTACTAAAGTAGCAGTTAACCCTACCATTAATGTATTATTGTCTATTATTTTCTTAATATTTTTAATTACAGTTCCATATTTATATTCATTTTTATCATTATCAAATTTATCGGCGTATATTGGCAAATTGTGAATCTCATCAAATACAATTAAGTTAAAATCTTCAGTTATTATTTTTTTACAATTATCCTGTTTTAATAAATCTCCTAATAGTGAATATGTGATAACTAGCATTTTCCCACATTTACATTCGTTTTCTATCAGTTTATCAAATGAATAATTTTTCATAGCTTTCTTTAGTTCGCCTTCGGATAATTTTTTAACTCTTCCTTTATTTTTCTCATCTAACAAATTAGAATCTACCAGTGTTGACGTATCACATACCATCATACATTTATCTAAATTATAGCTAAAGTTGTATCCTGATTCTTCTATATATTTAGTTGAATTATCTAATAACTCATCAAATATAAAGCTAGTCTTTCCAGATCCCGCAGGAGCATTTATTAAGTTTAAAACTCCATATTCTAATTTTTTATCTTTCATCGCTTCGGATAACCATAATTTTTCTTCATTCATAACATATACCCCTTCATAATAAATTTTTATAAATTACTTATTTCTTGTACACCACTTTGAAAATACTTCTTGAGATTCCTCTCTATTAAAAATCATATATATATTTCCAGTTCTTTCATTTACACCTGGTTTTATTGGTACTAATCCATTCTCTATGTAAAACTTGCTTTGTTCCCAGTTATATATATAAATTAACGCTTTCTTGTCCATATATCCCTTACCTCCTAAAATTTGTTCGTTCACCCTTTTCATATGCCAGAGTTGACGTAGGCAACTGGGCATACAATAAGAATAATAAAGGGCTAAGAAATTAATCCTAACCCTCTATACTCTTACATACATTTCAATATAAGTCTTTTTAAATTTAACTGAATCTAATTCATAAATTCCATCATAAGGAACGACTGTATTTTCATAAATTTTACCCAATGAAATTCTAGTTTTATCTTCATTTTCATACCTGAATGCTTCTCCGTTTTCAACAACTATATGTGTTAATCCATCTATAACATCTTCATTTAACTCCATACCCCTTATATCAGTTTTTACTATAACACTAACCTTTTTAGACACTGCTGAATTGATTAATTGATCTTTCCCCAATGTTAACTCTTTTAGTTCAATGTCTGTCTTCTTATAGTTCTTAAATAAGAATCTATTATCTCCATTAGTACATTCAACATATATACTACCTTTTTTATTATTCTTTTCTAATAAGTAAGCATCTAGTTCATCAAATAAAAACTTCATTATAAAAGTTGATGTTATATTAACTTTATTTCCAAATTCATCCTTCTTATTTCCTTTAACATCTCCAGCAGCTCTTAATATTTCTTTTTTTGTGTAATGCCCTTTTATTTCATTTTCATATCTTTTTTGTATATCTAACTCTATCTTAGCCACTTTAGGTTTTCTTTCAAAAACACATCTATTAAATTCATCATCTGTATTTTCTTTAAACTCTTTATCGACTTTATATCTTATATCTGTTTTTTTAGTTTCACTTAATTCTGCTAGTGTTATAGACTCCTCTAGTTTTGCTCTCTCTTCATGCCAATCATTATTTAATTTAGTTAATTTCTCTTTTAATTCATCCGGTACCTCTGCATTTATTTCTTGTAATAGCTCTATTAAATATCTATCTCTATACTTTTTATCATAAAGTTCTCTGGCTTTATATCCATATTTTTCATTTATTCTTCTTGCAAAGTTATTTAATAGTGTATTAGAGTCTTGAGTATTTCTATATTCAACAGTTTTATCTAACTTCTTATATTTTGCGTGGTATACAAATCTAGGCTTTAATTCACCTTTATTTTTAATGTATTCATCTATAAACTTTAATTCTTCATCTATTTTTAATCCTGTTTTTGGACTATCAATAGCTTTCATTTGAGCATAAAGAAGGAAATATAAATTTACCTTTTCATTTTTGAAGTTATTTAATACATTCTGTCTATGATCTTCTATATCATAAGGTTCTTTCTCACATTTAGATATTCCTAACTGGTAGTCTCTTTCGGTAAATTTATGTATATCCTTTTCATTTATTCCTTCCATATCTTTATATTTATTATATAAAGTTTCTCTTATTCCAAATTCGGACATTAGTACATTCTCACATCTCCATTCTGGAAGTTGTTTATGCATACGGTTACTACATATTGATCCTACGTTGCTCAATTCCCCTATTTTATTTCCTCTACCTTCTACTATTGCTTGATATAAGTTTTCATCAGTGTATATTTCCTTATTAGAACCACCGTCGAATTGATTTCTAAAGTGCCATATAGTACCATCTATTACATCTTCTATTACTGAGTTGTATATTATATCATTATCTATACATAAAGTTATATCTAGGTCTTCATCCATCCCACTTTGCCTCATCATATTGTCATCGAAAGCATAGAAAATTATATCATTACTTAGATGCCCAAAGTATTTATCTAGTAATTTATTCTGTGCCAACTCGGTTTTTATATTTTCTCCAGGACTGTTTAAAGGACATCTGGCTAATACGAGCTTACCTATTTCACCTGGTACATAGTTAGTATTTTCTTTTAGTCCATTTTTAGATATTTTTCCTAGTAAATTACCTTTATCATCATATTTGGGTTCTATAAGTGAATCTATATAACTAATCGGATCTTTCATAGCTGTTTTATAATTGCTATTATTTAGGTAAATGCTTGCGCCTGCTAACATGTGGATTTTTTTATTAATTAAGTTATCTACTACATTTTTAATCATTTTAGTTTCATTGAATTTTTCATCATGTTGCAAAAGTCTATGAGCTTTTGTACTAGCAGATAATTCAGTTTGATTTTCTCTTGCTATATCACCCATTAATATTCTTCTTGTAGCTAAATCTCCTTCAATAGCTTTCTTGTATATATCTTCACTTTCTTCAGCTATTTTATTTAATTCATCAGCAGTTAAAGCTAAGTTACCTATTACTTGATAGTTACTTTCACATACATTGTCAGCTTTTTCTTTTGAATATTTAATTATGTATAAGCTCTCAAATAATTCTTTATATCTTTCATCTTTATTAGCAAATTCATTTATTGATTTTTCATATTCCTCATAACTATCGAACCATTTAGCCCATTTGCACTGAGATTCATTCATAATTATATCTACTTTAAAAATATCGTGTTTTTTACCCCATCTATCAGCTATATATAATTCCTTTAATCCATGTTCTTCTCTTAAATATTTTTTGAAGTCAAACTTAATTAATAAGCCTTTACTTTGCAATCCTGATTCTCTTATACCTATCCAACTTAAAGAGTAGTCTATATTTGCTTTATGTTTATCATTTAATTGTTTCTTTATTTTATTTATTAATTCAGGACTTATAAACCCACTTCCATCCATAGCTATATGAGTTATGGGATCTTCTTTTTGATCTTCTATTGTAAATCTTTCTAATGCTGCATTTTTATCTCCTGCCTCATACGCTAATTTAACTTTATCTAAGTCTAATACATCTATTTCTTTGCCATTTTCATTCTTAACTGTCTTTGAGGGAAACTGTAAGTAATTATTTGCAAACTTATAAGTCATTTCAGGTAATATTATCCTTTTTATCCCTGGTAAATGTACTTTTTCACCAGATGATAGCGCCAAAGATATTCTAGCTATTATATCTTTATTTATACATAGTTCAGTACCCTTTTTCTTTTCTATATTTCCTAACGAAATTACATCTTCAAATACATCTTTAAATTCTTTGTATGTATCTTCTATAAAAAATGCTTCTGATTCAGTTTTAAATTCCATATCTGCTTTTTTCATTAATCCCGCACTTGTACATAGATAAACATAATGATTGTTATCAAAATCTATACCGTTTTCCAATACATCTAAAGCATCATCGTCGCTTTGAGGTATGTGTACTTTTATAATTTCTTCTATGTTTTCCCCTAATCTGTACTCTTGTTTGTTTAATTCATTGCTCATATAGATTTCAAATATATCTAACATGAAGTTACGCCCTAATGTAATAGTTCCCTCAGCATTTACATCCGTTTTCAATTCAAACTTCCTATCTTTTTGATATACTTCCCTAATTTTTATTTGTTCCAATATTCTTACCTCCAAATTATTTTTATATTTAATAGCCGTTGTATTCTACGACACCCTTTCACTTTATATACCCTGTAACGGTTCTATATCGTATCGTTTTTTCCCCACCTTCACTATATACCTTATAGGTGACGATATATGGCAACTATTTTACTTGCATCAATATATATACCCTATAACCTAGTGTATTCATGGTTATTTTTGGACACCACTAACTTACCTCCTTCACTATATATAGGTTATAACCAAAGAATTTCACAACTTATTTTGCCCCTTCACTATATATACCTTATAATCGTTCTATATCGTGGTTATTTTTATCGGATTTTACTTATACAATCTTTACATTGAGATTCTGTTATATATCGTTGTCCGCCATGTACAACCGTTGAAATACTAGCATTTTAAAAGCTTTATGCTATTTTTATTTTATATTCATTTACTACTAAATTTGGTAGCCACTCTAAATCTTTGTCATCATAATCATAAAATCTAGGTTCGTATTGTAGTAAAACTTGAAACTCTTGTTCTCCAGTTTTCAAAATAAATCTACCTATTGTATAGTAAATATTTACTGTTTCATATTTAATACTATAAACCTCTTCTAATTCTTCTAATTTGTCTATCAAGTTAATAAAATCTAATGCTTCATCTCCAACTTCTTTTAATTTATCCTTCATAAACTTTTTTATAGTGTTACTCATATTTTTCTTCCCCCTGTTTTTGTTGACATCTACAGAGTCTATAGCTTATAATCTACTTGCGAGGTAGGTGCTATAAGTTATATAACTGTAGTGCCTTTTTTCTTTTTTGGTATTTTTATTGAGGTGTGATTTCCCCACCCTTTCGAGTAGGGACTGTTTTACTTTTTCTTGATGATTATCTTATCATCCTCTAGTGTAACTTCAACATCTCTTTCTTCTGGTGTAATTCCTAATTGATCTCTAATCCAAGAAATAGGCAATGTTATTCTAGATGACATACTTCCTGAACCACCTTTATTAAAAGTTACCTTCAAGTCTCTGCTTTCTTTCATTTATGTTCACCTCTTAATTATATAATACTATCATTGTGACGTTACGTCAATATATTTCCCCTAACTTTCATAACATAAATATCGACATATTTTTACACATAAAAAAAGATAGTCAATTTAACTATCCCTTTCACTTTATATAGGTTGTAACTGTGCTATATCGTATCGTTTTTACTTGCATCAATACTTCATACAACCCATCTTCCGTTAAAAATAAACACTCTTGATTTTCATATTGACCGTTATATACATTATATATAGGGGTAACCTCTTTAATTTTTTCATCTTCATCAATATTTCTGACCATCTGACTTGCATTAGAGTTTTCTATCCACTGTTTTTCAACCATCATACTTCCAGCTTGAACACAATCCTTAAAAAGATGATTTACATTGCATAAACCATTCGTCTCGCTACCATCTACAAAGTTTATATTTACTTTATACTCCATATACCAATCCCCCAAAATTTATTTTAATACTTAATTCTACATAAACGCCTAGAATCCTCTATATTTTTCTTGTTGTATAAAATTATATTGATATGTTATATTAACCTGGAGGTGATGAAATGAAAGGAAGTGTTAGGAAAAGAAACTCAGGAAAATGGGAATACTATTTTGACATGGGCATTATTGATAGTAAGCGTAAGAAGAAAACTAAAGGCGGTTTTAAAACTAAATCCGAAGCAACAAAAGCATTGAGAGAGGCTATATCTTTATACGAGCAAGGGTTAGTTGCTGACAATAAAGTGCCTTATTATAGTGACTATTTAGATTATTTCTATGATAATTACATAATGCTTAATACTAAATATAGCACTCAATACTTATATAAAAAAATTATAGAGGTACACATAAAAAAAGACTTAGGTTTTTACAAGTTAAATAAATTAAACTCTTCTATATTACAAAATTATTTGAACGGAAAGTATAATGAAGGCTACAGTAAAAACTATCTTATTTCTATTAAGAATCTTTTAAATATGTCTTTAAGACACGCATGCAAAGTTAATAAGTATATACCCTATAATCCAGTTTCAGATGTTTCAGTTAATTTTAAGTTCAATAATAAACATATGGAAATAATATCTATTGATGATTTTAAATGTATAATTAATGACATTAGGCATAAAGACTATTATTATATTCCTCTATCAATAGGATTTTATACTGGTATGAGGTGCGGTGAAATACTAGCTTTAAAATGGGATAATGTTGATTTAGAAAATAGAATAATACACGTAAAGTACACATTAACAACTAAGCCATCAGGAGAGTATTTTTTAACTGATCCAAAAACTAAAAACTCAATTAGAAGTATCTATATAGGTGAAACTTTATGTAATATATTAAAAAACTATAAAGATAGACAATTATCAGAATATGGTTATAAAGAGTTTGTTTGTTGTAGTATAAAAGGTAATGTTATGACTAGAAAGAATATGGGATATTTGAATAAATATATCAAAAACAATTTAAATATTAAATTTAACTTTCATATGCTTAGACACCTACACGCCACCTTACTTTTAGAAAGTGGGGCAAATATAAAATCAATTTCAGAGAGATTAGGACATTCTAGCACCCAAATAACACTAGATACCTATACTCATAATACGTTAAAGCTAGAAAAAGAAACTGTTGATTTATTTGAAAGATATACAGTATAATTAAATAAAAAAATAGCCACCATAAAATTATGGTGACTAAATGGTGACAGGCTAATGACTTTATATAAATGATCCTATACAAAGCAATGCTATTGATAGTACCATTATCATTCCAACAAGTGGCATAACAAACTTCAACCATTTGTCATAAGTCACATTTACCATAGCAAGCGATGCTAATATTAAACCAGTTGGTGTTATTATACCAATTAAACCTTGACCAAACATATAAGCTGTTACTATTATATCTCTGTTGACACCTACTACATCAGCTAAAGGTGCCATTATAGGCATTGATAAAACCGCAAGTCCTGAAGATGAATTTATAAAGAATCCTAAAACTATATAAACTAAATACATTACTCCAGAGAATGCTATTCCACTCATACTTGATACGACAGTACTTAATGAATATAATATAGTATCACTTATAAGTCCTCCGTCCATTATAATTGTAACTCCTCTAGCAAGTGCTACAATAAGTGCTACTCCTAATAAATCAGCTGCTCCTTGTACGAAGTTTGATACAAATTCACTTTCTTTTTGTTTTGATAATGGAACCATTATAAATGTTACTGCAAAGAATAGTGCTGTCATTTCCATGAACCACCATCCTAATTCTTTAACTCCATAAATCATTACTATGAAAGATAAACCAAATATTAATAACATTAATTTTTTTCTAAATGTAAATTCTACTTCAGCATCTCCACTTTCGCTAGCTAAAAACCTTTTCTCTATTTCCTCTTTTTGAGCATAGATTAAAGATTGTGTAGGATCTTTCTTCACTTTTTCTCCATATCTTATTATGTATATTAAAGTAACTGCAAGAGCTATAACTAATGCTAAAATTCTAAGTGGCATACCTTGTGTAAAACTTACACCTGCTATATTAGAAGCTATTATAGTTGAGAATGGATTTACTGTAGCTGCCATTGTCCCTATACATGACCCTAAGAAAATTGTAGCGATGGCAACTATAGCATCATATCCAGCAGCTATGAATATAGGTACTACTATAGGATAAAAGGCTATTGTTTCTTCTGCCAATCCAAATGTAGTTCCTCCTAGAGCAACAAGAGATGCTATAATTACAATCATCCATTTTTCTTTTCCTTTTAATGCTTTAGATAGTGCATTTATCCCTGCTGTAAATGCTCCTGTACTATTTATAACTCCAACTAATCCCCCTATAACTAATACGAAAGCTATTATATCAATAGAATCATATAACCCTTGTATCGGAGCTTTTAAAAATGTTGTTATAGCCCCAAATATTGTTGTTTTTTCTTTTCCTAATTCTTCATATGTATTTGGTATTGCAACCGGCTTTGAAATAGCTCCACTAGTAAACTGTTTTAAGTTTACATTTACTCCTAATTTATTTAGTGTTTCCTGAGTTCCTGCATATTGATTAGACTCTCCATTTGGAAGCTCTACAATAAATTTTGAGCTATTAGTGTCATAGCTAAGTTTTGCATATTTTCCTGATGGTATTATGTAAGTTAACCCCATAACTACAAGCATTACAATTAGAATTACAGTATACGCTGTAGGAAATGAAAACTTTTTCTTGTTCTTCATAAAATTACCTCCTTTTTTTCTTATTAATAAGATAATATCACTACTTTGATAATTTTTAAATAACCTAATTTTATTTCTGAATTTTTCAAATATTTTCCTAGTAATTCTAAATATAAAAACAACCACCCTATATTGAAAGTGGTTGTTTTTATATTTCTATTTTTTCAGTAAATGTGTAATTGTTATTATTTAATGATTTTTCTAAGCTTCCTGAGTATTCAAAAAAAGTTTCGAAATTTGAGTTTATGTCTAAATACTTAGATCTTATATTATTTGATTTTATAACATCTTCTATTTCTCCATAATTTATATCTGAATTCGTCGTTGAATTTATAATTCTTATAGCTCCAACCAAAAAATCTTTACTTAATTGTAAGCTTTTAGGATCTCCATTATTGGTAGGAACTTTAAACTCGTACATATTAGTAATTGTTTTTGAATTTAAACTAGATATATCTGTACCCAAAGTTATGGATTGAGCTAAATTATTATCATCTTTTATTCCAAAACTATTTATATTATTTTTTTCTGAAGTTTTTTGACTTATAATTGTCTTTAAATTATTAGACTTTGCAAAATCTTCAGTGTATTTTTTAAGGCTTTCCTTTAAAGTTGTTCTTTCGTTTTTATAATTTTCATATGTTATTTTTCTATTCTTTGAAGCTGATTCTATTCTTTTATATACTTTTTCAAGTTTAAAGTGTATTTCTTTTTTTGTAAAATCAAAATCTACATTATCAAATGATTTTAGTGTTTTATTTAGATTTTCATTATTTATTTCACTGTTATTTAATACATCCATACATTTTGATAAACTTATATTATTTATATTTTTCGTAGCTGTTAACAAATCATATAGCGCATGTACTGATGCATCATTTTTAGCTACATTTCCGGCTTCATTTTTAAATATATTACCTTCAATTTGAATGGTATAATTTTTTTTATTAGCTATAGTATTTATCATTATATACTCTTGTTCTATTTTATCCGATACTTCTCGTGTTGCTAAATTTAAAATTATAGTTTGATTATCTGGAGTTAACTGAGGTTTAAACTCTGATAATTCTGAGTTTATTTTTTTCATTAAATCTTGAGCTTGTTCATATGTTAAACCATCAGCATCTTTATTGTTTATTTTATTTAATTGAGAACCAACACCATCTATACTCTTTTTAATATTTTCATTTTTTGTTGCAGAACAACCAACTACTGCCATTGACAGTAGTGCTGTTAAACTTAAAACTATTATTTTTCTTTTCAACTTTTTATCCAACCTCCAAATTTATACTGAGTATAACCATAACTTATCTACCCATTTTATACTAGTATCATTATTCTTTAAATTTTTAGATAATAATAAAATAACTTGTTCGTTTTTATCAAATAACTCATAAATTATTTCATTAGGCTTATGTCTATCATGTATTTTATCAACGTACTCTATTCTTTCTCTAAAAAGCTTTGGTAGTGTATAATTTATATTTAATAGTTGTTCTGCTAAAACAACTATATCTTCTTTTTCTAAACCTTTTACCAATATGTGTTCTGGTATATACTGCTTATATATATTAAATACTTTATCCATTATTAAATCTTTAAATTTCAAAAAAACATTTCCACTCAAAATTAACTCTCCCCTTTATATAAATAACTATTTTATCTGATATAATCATTTAATTATATACACATTTTTTCTCTTTTTCAATCAATATAATTCATTTTATACTATGAATATTCATATAAATTTTTGAATAAAAAAAGAAAAAAATACCAGCAATTAATATCTGGTATTTTACTGTGTATCTCAATATTAAATTTATATTTTTTGACATGGAAGTTTTTCTTCCTATACTATATGTTTATGCTAAATTTTTAATTTAATAACAGAATATATTTTATTAGTTAAATAATTTAAATCATTTATATATTTATATTCAAATGT
>NZ_LBBT01000359.1 GCF_001006285.1 Paraclostridium benzoelyticum | reverse complement strand
TTAATCATAATTTATTAGATACTTCTATATATAAATAATATGAACATAATCAAATATATATTATTGAAAGAGGTGCTTTTATGAAAAAAATAGATAAAGAAGCTATGGAAAAATTCGCAAAGGAAAAAAATATTGATAAAGGCAAAATCGAAGAAATAGCAGATGGATATAAAGATAAATCAGAAGATGAACTTATGGATGAACTTATTAAAATAGGCAAAACTCTTCAAGGAAAAGAAGAGGTTGTTGAAAAGTTTAAAACTTTTTTAGATGATAATCAAAGAAAAAAAATAGATAGCATAATGACTAAAATTTCTGCTGCTGAAGCTCAAGATAAGATAAATAGTAAAAAATTGAAAAAATCTAAGTCTTCAGACCAACCAAGTAAAGATTCTAAAAACTCTAAGAATTCTAAGAATTCTAATTCAAACAAATCTGATAGCAAGAAAAAATCTAAATCTGGTAAGTCTGGTAAATCTGAAAAAACAACTGAAGAAAGCTCTCCAAGTAAAAAAGTTAAAAAAATTGTAAAAAAAGTAAAAAAACAAGACGAATAAATATATAAGTAAAAAATGTAACCTATATTAGGTTACATTTTTTACGCTTTAATTGGATTTAGATCATTATGTATATTTCCAAGTATCTCATCTTTAATCTCACAAGCTTTATTTAATATACTATTACAATTTTTAGTATACTCACTTATCATAGACTCATCATCTAATCCAAGTAGATTCACTTTAACATTAAGTATAGCACCTTCTATACCTGTGTATATAAGAAGCGTTCCTACTCCTATATCTGTAATTGCATTTTGATTTCCATACTTAGCCATAAAACTTAACAGTTCTAGAGATTCTAAAGATATCGATGCCGTTTTAAAAGGTACCTCTATAGAAAATTCAGTTGCACGTTTTATAGATTCTTTTCTAACCATTTTTTCTTCGTCTGTTTCTTTAGGCATTTTTAATGCTTTCATATATGCATCAAATGATTCAGTATCTTTGTCTACTAACATTAATAATTCTTCTCTTATATCTCCTAGCTTATTAAATCTTTCTGTAAATTCTTTTCTTATCTCTTCATCCAAACTCTCATATTTTTTCTTTCCAAAACTTAAGTTTGCCATCATCCTAGCTAAACTTACACCTATATTTGATGCTAGTGCTGAAACTGAACCTCCACCTGGCGCAGGAGAGTTTGAATCTACTTCTTTTGAAAAATCTTCTACCGTCATTTCAACTAATTTCATATTAAAATCCTCCCTTAAAGATTTTTACTAATAACTAACTTAAAATGCTCTCAGTTTCTTTATTTAGTATTTGTTTATTATTCACAACAAGCTCTCCATTTTTATATACACAATGTGTATGGTTTATACCAAAATGATACATTAAGTACTCTATATTTGGAGCGTCAAATATTACTAAATCAGCTTTTTTTCCTATTTCAATTGATCCAATTTCACTTTGTCTATCTATTGCACATGCAGCATTTATTGTAACACCACTTAAAACCTCATTAGGAGTCATTTTAAGCCCTAGACAACCTAACTGCATTACAAACTGAAGATTTTCACTAGGACAACTTCCTGGATTATAATCGCTAGATAAAGACACTGCAACTCCAGAGTTTATCATTTTTCTAGCATCAGCATAATTTTTGTTTAGGTTAAAAGATGTACCTGGAAGGATATTGGCAATAACACCTTTATCAGCCATTAACATTATCCCATTATCACTAGCTGCCATTAAGTGATCAGCCGATATACATCCCATTTCAGCTGAAAGTTCAGCTCCACCTAAAGAAACTATTTCATCCGCGTGTATTTTTAACTTGTACCCTAGTTCGTTTGCTCTTTTAAATATTTTTCTAGTCTGTTTTATATCAAATACTTCATCCTCGCAAAATACATCGCAAAATTCAGCCAAATCTAGCTCCTTAACTTTTGGCATCATTTCATTTATCAAAATATCCACAAATTCATCTGGATTTTTTTTATATTCAACAGGAATCGCGTGAGCACCCAAAAACGTACTAACTAAATCTATAGGATGTTTTTCGCCTAAAGCTTTAGCTACCTCTAATTGTTTTATTTCTGTACCTATTTCTAACCCATATCCACTTTTTGCTTCTACCGTAGTTACCCCAAACTCTAACATTCTATCTAAGCTTTTATATGCTTTTTCATATAGTTCTTTAAATGTAGAACTTTTAGTGCTTTTTACTGTACTTAATATTCCTCCTCCACTTTTTAATATTTCTAAATAAGGCACTCCTGCAAGTTTTTTTGCAAATTCATTCTCTCTACTTCCTCCATGAACTAGATGTGTGTGTGCATCTATAAGCCCTGGAGTTACTAGTTTTCCTTCTGCATCTTTAATTTCTGTATTTTGATTTATTAGATGTTTATAACCATCATCTATTCCTATATCACAAAATCTACCATCTTTTATCGCAACATATGCATTTTCTATTATTTCTATATCATTCATCGCTTTTCCTATAAAAGGCTCATTACCTTTCATAGTAGCTAGTTTTCCTATATTTTTAATAATTATATCCGCAACCATATATTCTACTCCATTAAACTAGTCTCTAGAACTTTATCTAAAGAGAAATTTTCAAGTCCTAAATAATAAGAAGCACAGTCAACTAAAGCTTCCATAGGACAAAGCCCTACTATTTCACTTCCCATTACATTAACCCCATATCTTTTCGCTTCCATTTTTACAGCTTCAAAAGCTCTATACATAGCAGTTTTAGAATAATCAGTTAAATTCATAGTAACCTGAGTTATTCCTCTTTCTGGTATCTCTACAGGACCAGCTTTTATAAATCTATATCCTCCACTTGAGTGTCTTATAGTTTTTGCTATGCTTGATGCTATATCTATATTTGGAGTATCTAAGTTTATATTATAAGCTATTAAAGGTTTTCTAGCTCCTATAGCTATAGCACCTGCATTGGGATGCTTTTTAGCTTGTCCAAAATCAGGTGCCCAATTAGAATCTTCAAACTTAGCATCTAATCCTTCATACTCTCCTTTTCTTACCTTAGCTAGATTTTCCCTTTCAGGTTTTGAAGCTGCACATTCATACAAAAATACTGGTATATCATATAATCTTGCAACATCTTCACCTAACTCTTTCGCAAGCTCTACAGCTTCATCCATTGTCATACCTTTTATAGGTATAAATGGGCAAACATCTGTAGCTCCAAATCTAGAATGTTGTCCTTTATGAGTATTCATATCTATTACATCTTTAGCTACTCCTATAGACTCTAACACTGCATTTTTAACTGCCTTAGGCTCACCTATAACAGTAACTACTACTCTATTGTAATCCTTGTCTGCTTCATAGTTTAAAAGCTTAACGCCCTCTTTTCCTCTAAGTGGTGATACTATCTTTTCAATTTTTTCTAAATCCCTACCTTCACTAAAATTAGGTACACATTGCACTATAGCCATATTAATTCTCCCCCTATATTCTAATTTTAATAGTTATGTTATATATAAATTTTAAGTTACTACGCTAGCGCAATAAGCGCAGTAACTTAAAATTTTAACCTTATTATTTACTTGCCTCTATAACCTGATTTATTAAATCTTCATCTACTATATATGGTAGTGTTATATGGTCTTGACCATAACACATTTTGTTGTATTCCATAACTGTTGTTATAGAATTTTCATTTCTAGCCCAAGCACGTCTAGCAACTCCTCCCATAACATCCCAAGGCATAGCTGTTCTTAATATTTCATCTACTCTATGAGATCCATCAAGAACCATTCCAAATCCACCATTTATAGATTTTCCTATTCCTACTCCACCACCATTATGTAGAGCTATTAAACTCATTCCTCTAGCTGCATTACCCGCAAAGCAATGAGTAGCCATATCTGCCATTATATTACTTCCATCTTTTATGTTAGATGTTTCTCTAAATGGAGAATCTGTTCCTGACACATCATGATGGTCTCTACCTAGCATAACAGGTCCTATCTCTCCTTTTCTTACCATTTCATTGAACTTAAGAGCTATATTAGTTCTTCCCATAGCATCTTGATAAAGTATTCTAGCCTGAGATCCTACAACTAAACCATTTTTTTCAGCATCTCTTATCCATATCCAGTTATCTCTATCTTGATATCTCCTGTTCGGGTCTATACAGTCCATAGCCGCCTTATCAGTTTTTATTAAATCTTCTTTTTTACCACTTAAACATACCCATCTAAATGGACCATATCCATAGTCAAAAAGTTGAGGCCCTAATATATCTTCAACATATGATGGGAATATAAATCCATCTTTTTCATCTACTCCATTTTTAGATATCTCTTGGCATCCAGCATCATAAATAGCTTTCATAAAACTATTTCCGTAATCAAAGAAATAACTTCCTTTATTTGTTAATTTTTGAATAACTTTAAAGTGAGCCTTTAGAGTTTCATCTACTAATTGTACAAACTTATCTTTATCATTAGCTAAAAGTTTTGTTCTTTCTTCAAAAGTTATACCTTGAGGACAATAGCCTCCATCATAAACGGCATGACAAGATGTTTGATCTGATAATAAATCTATATGTATATCTTTTTCTACTGCATATTCTAATAAGTCCACTATGTTCCCATTATAAGCTATTGCACAAGCTTCTTTTTTATCTATACATTCTTTAGCTAACATAAATGCCTCTTCACATGTTTTAGCAACTTTACTTACCCATCCTTGAGTGTATCTAGTTTCTATTCTTGAATAATCAACTTCAGCTATTATACCTACTCCTCCAGCGATTTCTACAGCTTTTCCTTGAGCTCCACTCATTCCTCCAAGTCCTGAAGTTACAAATAGTTTTCCAGCTAAATCATCTTTTTCTGGTATTCCAAGTATTAATCTTCCAGCATTTAATAATGTTGAGTAAGTACCATGAACTATACCTTGTGGGCCTATATACATCCATCCTCCAGCTGTCATTTGACCATAATTAGATACACCTATAGCTGCTGCTCTTTTCCATTCCTCTTGATTATCAAACATTCCTATCATTAAACCATTACTTATTATTACTCTAGGTGCATCTGGTTTAGATTTAAATAATCCTACAGGATGCCCTGACTGTATTACTAGTGTTTGATCTTGGTTCATTACTTCTAAATATTTTTTAATCAAATTGTACTGCATCCAGTTTTGGAATACTTGACCTGTTTCACCATAAGTAACTAACTCATATGGATATAACGCTATATCAAAGTCCAAGTTATTGTCTATCATTACTTGGAATGCTCTAGCTTCAGTACATTTTCCTTTATATTCATCTATTGTTTTTGCTTTTATGTTACCTTCTGGTCTAAATCTATATCCATAAATTCTTCCAGTAGTCATTAATTCATTTAAAAATTCTGGAGCTAATTTTTCATGATATTCTTCTGGTATATATCTTAATGCATTGTTTAATGCTAATTTTATATCTGATTGAGATAATTTTGCCTCTCTTTTTGGAGCCCTTCTTATCCCATCTATAAATTGTGGTATTTCACTTGGTATATAATCTAATTTTATAGTCATTGCATCTTTAATTTCTTCATTTGTAACATTCATAACTTTTTCTAAAGTAACCATAACATCTACTCCCTTATACAGTTTTATATTTCACTTAAAGCAACCTCTTCATTTATTAAAAGCTCACTGTTTAAAGCTTTTTCTACAGCTTGTACTACTAAGTTTTCTTTGATAATATCTTCACATTTATTTATTTCTTTATACATAACTAAATCTTCATCTATAAATTTAGTGTGATTTCTTATAACATTATATGCTGCATCTGTCCCAACACCTAATTTCTTTTTACCTCTTAAATCTATAGCCTGAGCTGCTGCTAATAACTCCATAGCTAATACATTTCTTGTATTTTCCATTATTTCTTTTGCTTTTCTCGCTGCTATTGTTCCCATAGAAACATGGTCTTCTTGATTTGCTGATGATGGTATTGAATCTACACTAGCTGGATGTGCTAATACTTTATTTTCTGAAACTAATGATGCTGCACTATATTGCACTATCATAAATCCTGAATTAACTCCACCATTTTTAGTTAAAAATGCTGGTAATCCATTACTTAAAGCTGGGTTTACTAATCTTTCAAGTCTTCGTTCTGATATGTTAGCTATTTCTGATAAAGCTATTCCCAAGAAGTCAAAGCTTAAAGCCATTGGTTGCCCATGGAAGTTTCCACCTGATATTACATCTTCTTGTTCTGGGAATATTATTGGGTTGTCCGTTACTGAATTGATTTCTATATTAATTTTATTTTTTACGTATTCAATTGCATCTTTACTTGCTCCATGGATTTGAGGTGAACATCTAATCGAATATGCATCTTGAACTCTTAAATCACCTTGTTTTGTTGTCATCTCACTTCCATTTAATATTTCTAGTATATTTCTTGCAGTGTTGATTTGCCCTCTATGCGCTCTTACTAAATGTACTCTTTCATCCATAGCACATGTAATTCCATTTAACGATTCCATAGTTAACGATAATGCAACATCCGAAAGCTTTAATAAGTTCATTGCATCATACGTTGTAAGTGCTCCTACCGCAGTCATAACTTGTGTTCCATTTATAAGAGCTAAACCTTCTTTGGATGATAACTCCGGTAAAACATCTACTCCAGCGAGTTTCATAGCTTCTGCTGATGGAATTTTTTGTCCTTCATAAAATGCCTCTCCCTCACCTATCATAGTAAGTACCATATGTGATAAAGGAGCTAAGTCTCCAGATGCTCCTAGTGATCCTTTTTCAGGAATTACTGGACAGACGTTATTATTAAGCATGTTTACTAATGTATTTAAAGTTTCAATCCTTACACCAGAGTATCCTTTTGATAAATTATTTACCCTCAAAAGCATTATAGCTCTTACTATATCTTCTTCAAAAGGTTTTCCTACTCCACAAGCATGACTTATAATTAGATTCCTTTGCAAGTTATGAGTTTCTTCTTTTGATATGGTTACATCTGAAAATTTTCCAAATCCTGTAGTTATTCCATATACAACCTTTTGTTCATCTACAAATTTATCAACTAAAGCTCTTGCTACTTTAACTTTTTTTAACGCTTCTTCCCCTAACTCAACTTTATATCCATTTCGAGATACATTTACTACATCTTCTATAGTAAGGTCTCTACCGTCTATAATTATTTTATTCATACAAAAATCCCCCTATATATATAATAAAATTATGAAATACGGTTTTAGTCTTGTAATTTAATAGCTTCTACATATTTTTCAAAAATCCTTTCATTTAAT